>JAIOYR010000023.1 GCA_021740995.1 Taibaiella sp. | reverse complement strand
GGCATCTACTGCCTCTGGCCGTTCGGTAGTATCGCGCAGCAGCAATACAGGTTTACCCAGCGATGGCGCCTCTTCCTGCACTCCCCCACTATCTGTGAGGATAAGGCGAGCATTGTTCATCAACCACAAAAATTCAGGATAGGCAAACGGAGGTGTAAGATGTATGAGTGGATTGCCACCGAGTATGGCATGTACATCGTCCTTCACATTAGGGTTCAGATGAACCGGAAATATTACAGTAATATTAGTATCTTCCGTTATTCTCTTGATAGCCGCACATATATTACGGATTCCATCTCCATGGTTTTCTCTGCGGTGCATGGTCACAAGTATGTAGTCCCTTAGCCCATCCAGATTGTATTGTTTTATTCCTTCGGGTATAGCGCGCTCTATTTTCTTCAATCCCAGAAACAAGGCATCTATCACCGTATTGCCCGTGATAAGCATTTTGGACTCTGGTACGCCCTCTGCCAGCAAATTTTGAGCGGACTGTTGTGTAGGAGGATAGTGAAAATCAGTGAGACTGGTTGTGAATACCCTGTTCATCTCTTCGGGAAAGGGAGATAATTTGTTGAAAGTGCGTAGTCCGGCTTCTACATGCAGCACCTTTACCTTGTTGTAAAAGGCGGCAAGAGAAGCGGCAAAAGTAGTTGTTGTATCACCCTGTACTAATATATAATCCGGACGTTCAGCCTGCAATAGTTCATTTACCTTCACCAGCAACTTGGCGGTGAGCCCTGCCAATTGCTGGTTTGGCTCCATTACATCTAATGTAAAGTGGATAGGAATATTAAAAAAATCAATTACCTGCTGCAGCATTTCTTTGTGCTGCCCCGATGAACAAACCAATGTATTAAAATGCTCATTTCCATTTAATGCCTCTATGACGGGTGCCAGCTTTATAGCCTCTGGTCTGGTACCTAAAAATACTATTACCTTTTTCATGCTGCTACTTAGTTTTCTTTTGCTATTACCGGTATTTTTTGTTCCCCACTTCCCGTTTGAAATGTAAAGTAAGGCGCAAATTCATTACGCACATAATCTATTTTATAATTGCCGGGCAGAGAGCACTGAATAAGGAAAGCATCTCTCCAGCCTGGCACTGTTATGGCATCAACACCGCCGTCTATCAGCCTTTCTGCTATCGCAAAATGATTATACTTTACCTGGGGATTTGCGCTCGATGTTCCCTTAACAAACAAAAACACCACGGGCACCAATACGCCTGCAATCATTGCCGGCTTAATCATTTTGTTTATCTGACCACTCCCGTACAAAGCATAGATTGCGTACACCATAAACAACGTACTGAATGGGATAGCAAAAGAATGATACCTGTAATACAATGATGTATAATGCCCGGACTTGATGCACAATAAAGCCAAAAACAGACTGCTGCTTACACCCAAAGCGAATAGTAAATGTAGATTTCTTCGCGTTATTGCATCAGCTGCATACTTCCACGCTGCTATATATAAGGCTATGACACCTAAAAAAGAGAAGATAACCACTGGCTGCTTGCCTATAAAGGCAGGAAAAACCATCTTAAAGTTGAGTGCAATAAACCTCAACGTACCTATAACTACCACCCACAAATCAAAATGAAAGATGCTGCGGTGCTCCTGTATCTCCTGATTCTGGCGGCTCATAATCTGCAGACCGGGCCATGCAAAGTAAAAAAACAAACCTGCTAAAACTATAGGGACCAATATTGCAAACAGGTTTTTGAAAGTCAGGAGTTGCCGGCGATGAGTCGCAAGTAATGAACAACAAACCACTACCACAATGTACACACTCAGAAAGTGTGTAAGTACTGCTGCCACAGAGCACAGTCCGGTCAATAACAGGTATTTAGGATTGTTTTCCTCGTTTACATACCTGAAGAAAAACAAACCGGCAAAACAAGCAAACGCAGTTGCCATAGAATAAGCCCTTATCTCGTGACTCATACCTATAAAGTTGATATCTGCTGCCAGAAGTAAAACTGCCAATCCCGTAAATGCACCCGAAACAAAAAAACGGCTGGACAAAACAAAGAACGCCAGGAGGGTGATAATGGCACACAATTTGGATAACAGCATATAGGCTATAATGGTATTACCAAACATCATGGTAAACCAATGCAGGCAGATGTTATATAAAAAGCTATTGGCATTATCTGTTACTGTGGCATCAAATACATTCTTTACAGTATTCATACGCTCCAGCATTGCAGAACTCACAGTAGCGGTACCTGCAAACCTTGTAGGATCATCGGAGCTAAAGCCATGGCTGCAAAGGATAGAAACGGTTTCATCATACCATACTTCCTTTTTGGCAGGCAGCAACAGTACTATAGCGATAGCTGCTACCAAACAAAAAATATTGATAACCTTAAAGGTTGAAGTAGGAAACATAAGCTGAAACAAAGATACACTAAGGATTGAGTCTGCCGGTTTTATAATCGAGCAGCAATTTCAGGGTTTGTTTCATGGTTTTCTGAACATTCATTTTCGACTCGCCCTGTTTCAGGTCATATCGCAAAATCATCGGCACTTCATTCATAGTGGCACTTTGGCTGGCTACTTTCAGCAGTACCTCCACCATACACCCAAACCCCTTTTGTGTGATAAACTTATCTCCATAATAAGCAATGGTTTTGCGAAGCATATCTACCCTGTAGGCACGAAATCCGCAGGTATAATCCTTGATACCCTCAAAACCCACAAAAACCCTGAACAACAATCCGGCAGCCCAGCTAAAGAACTTGCGTGATTTTTTTAGACCCTTGATACGCGCTCCGGGTTGGTAGCGGGATGCAATAACCAGATCACTGCCCTCTGCTATCTGCTGTGCCATACGCTGTATGAGGAATGGTGTCTGACTATCATCGGCATCGAGTGTTACTACGATGTCCGTGTCCTGCAGCCCTTTTACAGCGTGGCGCATTCCGGTATCTATTGCATTGGCCAGTCCTTTATTGGGCTGTATATCCAGCACTTCAATTTTTATATCTGCTTTGAAATTGCGGGCTACTTCCAGGGTTCCGTCTCTGCTACCATCATTTACAATCAGCACACTTGCATCCCATTTATACAGGTTGGATGCGTCATTTATTCGTTTCAGCAATGGTGGCAGTGACTCCTGCTCATTGTATGCCGGCAAAACAATCCGTATATGCATATTAAATTTAAAATGAAATTGATTTACATTCTATCTACCATGGTATTCAAAGCAGACAGAACAACCAAAACTTTTATGCCGCTAATGTACTCTTATTTTATAAATCTTGTATTTAATTGTGTAAAAATGATATTTGAAACCAGCCAAATCACCATTCATCATTCCTTCTTTTGTCCATATTGGCAGCTACCATATTTTTACAAAAATTATCAAACAACTCACTATCTGCTGTTGTGCCGGCTACATCTACCTGATAAAGCTTGTTGTCCAAACAATCTACCGACAAAACACCATAGCGCAGCAACACCTGATCTATCTCTGACCATGCTATAAAGCGCTTTCGTGAGGTGACAGGCATGTGTACCCCCTTTTCATCTATATGTACATACAACTGCTGACCCGCATCGCGCTCCCAATAAAGAGAAAAAAGAATAGCTGCAGTAAGCACACTGAATATACCCATCGGAAATTTCCACTGCTCTGCAAATGAAAGTGCAGCTATGGAGCCGGCTATCAACAACTCTGCTATGCGAACCATTCTGTTAGCCTTTTTGCCCACTATCCACTTGTTTCTGAAGATGGTAATGACAAAGAGCGTAATACCTGCTACAAGGATTGCTCCACCCCAGCGGGGAATTTCGTAGTTGTATACCACTATTATAGCACCCGTACCTACAAAGGCAAGCGCACAAAACAAATGTAATGCTGTTACCTGTTGTGGTTTCACCTTCTCGCCGGTAACAGGCAAATCAAATTCCATGGCGCAAAAGTAGTATAATAATATACTACGGCCATATTGGTTTTGGAAACATAATAACAACATAGGGGATCATCACACAACCATCAGGCTACACCCGCGCAAAGCACTGTTATCTAACCTGCCCATCACCTCAAACGAACCATCACTATGTATACTACCCACATCGTCGGTAGCCACAAAGGCGCAGGAGTGCATATTCGCAAGGTCAATAATATTGAGCGCACCTGTACCGGAAGTACATATATCAAACGGGTCATTAATATCCCGCACCAGCACCTGCATGGTGGCCGTGGCTCTGAAAACACCCTCCCCTGCCGAGTATGCCTGCGACAACAATTCTGTCATGCCGTACTCCGAATGAACGACCGGTAGTTGCCACCGCTCCTTCAGAAAATCGTGCACTTCTCTTCTGGTCATTTCTTTTTTACGCCCCTTCATACCACCGGTCTCCATTACTATCGTATGGGCAAGCTGCATGGGATAAGCTGCCGCAAAATCGAGCAGGGCAAACGTAACACCCAATAATAAGGTTTTAGTCCCCTCTTGCTCCAGTTTTACTATTGTATCGTGCAGCAACTGCCACTCATCTATATAAAAACCATTGGCACTATGACCACTTTCACGCATCAGCGTCTTTGCCATATATACCAGCGAGGCATTTTTGCGCTCCAGATATGATGGCAACAGTGCCAGTATTGAATAATCTTTGCAGGAGCCATAATACTGCTCAAAACCTTTTAGTAATGATTGCTCATATACGGCCTCGTCTGGCACAAAATGACGGGAAGTTGCCTCGCCGGTAGTGCCACTGCTTTCAAAAACCAAAAGGGAAGCTTCTTTAGTAGCCGGTGCTGTAAGTACAGTATGCGTTTTGAAAAATGATATGGGTAAAAACGGTATCTGCGTTACATCCTTCACCTGCCCTGCGTCTACATGTAGTGCATCACAATATTGCCTGTAAAGCGTGTTGTATTTGTATTGATATTGAAAAAGTGCCAGCGCCTGCATACCAAAATCTGCCGGCATTACGTTAAGTATTGTACCGGAATTTATTAACGCATTTTTATGAGGCGGTTTCATTAACTTTGATAATATGAATGTTCGCAATGTAGTGTACCTGTTGCTGCTATTGTTAATAACTGCATCTTGTAAAGAGAACAGGCTGTCAAAGATACCACGAATAGAGCTAATGGCATTCGGACCTGATGCTGTTCAAATAAATTACGACACTGCAACACTACAATTCAGGCTACAGGACGGTGACGCTGACCTGGGCAACAGCCTAAACAGTGGTAAGTATGACATATATGTAAAGGATTTTAGATTCGACACCGGATATGCAGGCTACTTCTTCCCCCGGTTAGATAATAGCATCCTTGACCCCAACAAAGGCATAGAAGGCACCTGTAGGTTTTACTTTACACCCTACATACTATTTCCACGCACAGACAGTATACATATGGCAGAGGGCGATACTACGTACTTCGAGGTGTACATAGTAGACAAAGCAGGCAACCAAAGCAACCACATCACTACACCCAAAGTGAGAATGTATTTTTAAGAAATACCCCCGCTCAGGTGTTTTTCCAGCCTGTCTTTAATGATAGATAAAGGCGAAGCAATGGCATTGATGTACTGAAAATTGCCCTCACGATCATTTTTTATAGATAGTTGTATCCCGCTGGCCTCGCTCTGTATGGCATTTACTACATAACCACCGCTGTCTGCATCGTAAAACAGGTACGGAGCACCGGAAGAACCAAAACGGAAATATCCCTTGATAAGATACCGGTATCCCTCAAACAAATAATTACCTCCTACTTCATCCTGAAAAATACCAAAATGGTCGAGCATACCCTCTATGTGGGCTTCATTGAGCAGCCTGCCGGTAGGCCCGCTGGGTGAGCTCTGCAGACAATACAGCTTTTCGCCATCCTCCTCCAGAAAATTATAATTGACCGGCAATGACGGTATCTTTTCTATTATCTCTTTTGGTGTATCTACAATCCTGTAAAGGGCGATATCCTCTCCATAAAAAGCCTCTACAAGCTCCACTGGCACCAGAAAGGTATGCTTGCGGGCATCGTTATCATACATTTGGTGAGCAGTGTCGAAAAGCCGGGTTGCATCTGCGTCATTATAAAAACTGTTGTTTTTGAACTGAAACACCAGGCATGACCTGCATATCCGCTTCTGTGCCAGTGTAACCCACCGGGTATCAAAACGTTTCTGCTTCAGTATATTGGCTATGTTGTGCAGCACTGCAGGGTCGGCACTTGCAAGGTGCTTTTTGCGGGTGTACTCGTCAGTAAAATAATATTGCTCCATCAGCCGGTTTTGTGAACCATCCAGCTTGGAGAATATCTCAGACCTGTACAAGTCCGCATCTATAGACCTGAAAAAACCTGCCTGTATCCTCAGATTGTGTGCCACACTCAGGAAATACCCGTTACCAATATGGAATGTGCATATATTATTCTCAAACGTTCGCTTCTGCGGGTCTTCTATATTATACACAAACATAATGCGCTGCAGCGGCGATGTTTGCTCATCTATCAGCGACAGCTTTTTGTGCATCGCATCACTTCCTTTATCATTTATATCAAAATGTAAAAACATGGCGTTTTATTAAGTCGATCTAAAAATAAGACATACCCATGTTATGGCTCACGATTGTTTTGCACACTGTGCAGGAAAATGGGGAAAAGTAGCTGTATAGATATTAAACATAAACATAAATACATATACCCACTTCATACAACCCCACTAGTGTCATACAGCTTTCGGACGCCACATTTTGTCATTAACTATCAATATCTGATGAGCCCCATGTCAGATATTCTGCCATTATTTCAGGAAAATAAAAATGGCATATTGATTGAGTGAGTAAAGTAAATACAAATTTATTATGGCAAAGATTATTGGAATTGACTTAGGAACAACCAACTCGTGCGTATCAGTAATGGAAGGCAATGAGCCGGTGGTTATTGCAAACGACGAAGGTCGCCGCACCACCCCATCGGTTGTGGCCTTCCTCAAAAACGGTGAGCGTAAAGTGGGTGACCCTGCAAAACGTCAGGCTATCACTAACCCTATTAACACTATTCAGTCGGTTAAACGTTTCATGGGCCGCCGTTTCGATGAGGTAACCAGCGAGTTAACGAACTTTTCGTACAAGATGGTAAAGGGCGAAAACAATACGCCCCGTGTAGATATAGATGGCCGCATGTACACGCCACAGGAAATATCTGCAATGATATTGCAGAAAATGAAAAAAACTGCAGAAGACTTTCTGGGCTACGAAGTGAAGGAAGCGGTGATTACCGTACCTGCATACTTCAATGATGCACAGCGTCAGGCTACAAAAGAAGCTGGCGAAATAGCTGGTCTTACAGTTCGCCGTATCATCAACGAGCCTACTGCAGCAGCTCTGGCTTATGGCCTGGACAAACAGCACAAAGACAGCAAAATAGCCGTGTTTGACCTCGGTGGTGGTACATTCGACGTATCAGTGCTGGAGCTGGGCGACGGTGTGTTTGAAGTAAAATCTACCAACGGTGATACACACCTGGGTGGCGATGACTTCGACAAGGTGATCATGGACTGGTTGTCTGACGAATTCAAGAAAGATGAAAATATGGAGCTGCGCAAAGACCCAATGGCCTGGCAGCGCCTGAAGGAAGCCGCAGAAAAAGCAAAAATTGAGCTGTCATCTTCACAGGAAACAGAAATCAATCTACCTTACATTACGGCTATAGATGGCGCACCCAAACACCTGGTACGCAAGCTCACCCGTGCAAAATTTGAACAACTGGCCGATAGCCTTATAGAGCGCACACTGGAGCCCTGCCGCAAAGCGCTGAAAGATGCAGGCATCAACCCAAGCGATATAGATGAAGTAATACTGGTAGGTGGTTCTACACGTATCCCTAAGGTACAGGAAGTAGTAGAAAAGTTCTTCGGCAAAAAACCACACAAGGGCGTAAACCCCGATGAAGTAGTAGCTATAGGTGCTGCTATACAAGGTGGTGTGCTTACCGGAGATGTGAAAGATGTATTGCTGCTCGACGTTACCCCGCTATCACTGGGTATAGAAACAATGGGAGGAGTAATGACACGACTGATAGAGTCTAACACTACAATACCTACCAAGAAAAGCGAAACATTCTCTACAGCCAGCGATAGCCAGCCAAGTGTGGAAATAAATGTGATACAGGGCGAACGCCCAATGGCTAAGGACAACAAAAACCTGGGTCGTTTCATACTCGACGGCATACCACCGGCACCACGTGGTGTACCGCAAATCGAAGTAGTGTTTGATATAGATGCCAACGGTATACTACATGTAACAGCTCGCGATAAAGGCACCGGCAAGCAGCAGAACATACGTATAGAAGCAGGCAGCGGACTGAACAAAGAAGAAATAGAGCGCATGAAAAACGAGGCGAAAGCCAACGAAGAAGGCGACAAACTGGTACGTGAGCGCGTAGAAAAGATGAATAAAGCAGATAGCGTAATATTCACTTCAGAAAAACAACTGAAAGACTATGGCGATAAAATCCCTGCCGATAAAAAAGCAGCGATAGAAAGCGCTCTGGAAGAACTGAAAGCCGCTCATAAATCAGAAGACATAGCCTCAATAGATGGCATTGAAGAAAAACTGAATGCAGCATGGATGGCAGCCAGCGAAGACATGTACAAAGCCGGCAACCAGGGCGGCCCAGCTCCCGACGGTGGCGCACAGGGTCAGCCACAGGGCGCAGCTAATGAGAGCCACGTAGCTGATGCTGAGTACGAAGAAGTGAAATAAGACGAAAAGGAAACAGTGAATAAAATAGAAGAAACGGCTGGTGAAAACCAGCCGTTTCTTTTTGAGTATAAGCCCGATTGATTACAAGGTATCGAATCCCTGATGGACACAGACAAGTGTGTACCTACTACTGCACCACCAGCTTGCTTTCAGCAAAACCATTTACAGTAGACAAACGCACTAGATATAGTCCAGCAGGTATATTCCGCAGATCAACCTTCAATGCTCCCTTTGCCTCTGTGGCATATATTGATTGCCCCAGCGTGTTTACTATTGTCACATTAGTTGACCGGTCAGGCAAATCTATATTTACTATCCCCCTTGCAGGATTTGGATAAATAGTAGCTGCCAGCCGGGTACCGGTATATACTATCGATGCTGGTGGTAGATTTGTAATTCGGATACTGTCCAGCCTCACATCGGTTATTGGTTTATCGGTCGCACTAGTGGGCACTGCCCCTATATTCTGCACTATTACAAAATTGAGCGTAACTTTTCCGAATACAGTGTGCTTATTATCGAGATGAGAATTTGTAATCAGATTAATAAAAAACTGACTGCCATTGGTGTTAGGCCCAGAATTGGCCATAGACAACGCACCGGGAATGTTTTTCAGTGTGGGCTTAAACTCATCTGGAAATGAATAACCGGGACCACCAAAACCAGTACCCAGCGGGTCGCCACCCTGTATCATGAAATTATTTATAACCCGGTGGAAAATCTGCCCGTCATAAAATTTTTCGGCTACCCGAGCTATAAAACTATCTACAGTCCTTGGCGTCAATGTATCTGTGAGCACCACCTTAAAACTACCCATACTGGTATACCAGGTTGTCTCAGTTTGTGCGTCTGCATTGTAATAGACGGTTGTAAATAAAACAATCAGACATAATTTTTTCAGGTTTTTCATAAAGTAAATTTAAAGATGAACAATAAAATAAAATAACGAATCAGAGATACCTTACTACTGTTAAGGAAGCATCATCCGGCAAAAGCAAACAAGAAAATGTGACAATATAACATACATAAAAATGCAGCATACCAACTCTGATTTAGGCTAATGGCAGTTCTTCAGCTTTAGGGTTTGGACCCCATTTATTTTCTTGTGGCTGGCTATCCTTGCAGAGCAGTACTATGAGCCATATACTCAAACCCAGAACCAGCAACCCCAGAACCAAACAAACCATCAAAAAAGAACCGGTAAACACCGAGGGGTCTATATCACCGTCTTTCAATGCTTCAATACCACCGCCCTTCATTATCGTATATGCCATGTAGCCCAGAATGAAAAAACCTATGAGCATCATGGAAATTAAAAAACGAGCATATACCCAGCCACTTTTCCCTATATCATGAAACCGCCTCACCGTAACGGCAAGACCAGGGATAAAGACAGCAATACTATAAAGCCTGGATATCCACCCACCACTCATAAAGGGACTATCTCCATTGAGCCCCATAAGCCAGTCAAGGATACTCGCCACTATACTGAAAATAATAGAAAATAAAGTATACATCCAGAACTCTGTGCGGCGGGCACGACCCGTAAAAACAGCATACTTTTTAAGCACTATCAGATACCATTTCATATCTACAGATTTTTTTCGGGAAAGCATTATTATAACTTTTACCAAAGTAATAATAAATTTGAAGATATTCTAATAATAAAAACCCGGTAACTATTCTTGTATCACCGGCACCTGCGTTTCAGGCACATTGGTGTTTACACCTCGCTTGTATACCAGCCCGCTTACCGGGTTTCCCTGCAGGTATCCATCGGCCAAAGGCTTCATCATTTCCGCAATCTCTTTTTCAGTAAGAGCACCCAGCCATTTGTCCCTGTTTTCAGTAGTTATTATCAGTGGCATTCTTTGACCGTCAGTATGTATTTGTTCCAGCAGCTTATTGGGTGGCGTAGTTATTATGCTGAATGTCCTTATCACCTCTCCGGTATCATGATTCAGCCAGTTAGAGTACACGCAACCAAGTGTGAATGGCTCCCCATTGTGCGCCTTTATGAAGTACGGTACCGTAACCTTTGGTCGCGGGTGATTGGGTTCAAAGAATCCTTTTACCCACAATAAACCTCTGTTGCTACCTATGTAAGATTTGTAACTGAATTTGGTAAAAATTTCCTCGCACCGAGCATTCAGGGTATTGGCATACTGTACCGCTTCCTGCTCATTCTTTACTATATGTGGCAGCAACTTCCATCTTGCCGGTGCTATACTCCTTGGAGATTCAGCGGCAGTAAATGGCAGAAATGGTCTAGTAAAACCATCGGCATGAAAGAAATGGTCGTAGTCCTCAATCTTAAAAACATGGGCCTGATTTACATCTTGTTTTTCGAAGTATCCGGCCAATTCATCCTTAGCAGGTGTAGCTACTTTATTGCACATGTTGTTATACTTACAATAATTTGAGGATACTATCCAACAGCACCCAATTAGGAGCCCAAACATACATAAAACCGCCAAAGGAAACATCAAAATGTAAAAATCCACCTTCTTTCGAAAAGTGGATTTTAATCAAATGTGCGGCGCAGTTGTCAATGTTCGAACTATTTTATCGAGGACTTGAAGGCGATTGAGGCGTTTTAAACGTAAAAAGAACTAGGTTAAGCACATGCCCACCCTAATAAAACCGATCCCAACTACTTTGATACACCATGCGCCGGGACGGAAAGCTATTTGGCACTATCAGGATGATGGCCGTCGGGAGACGGAGCATTATTGCCAGTTCCGGATGACACCTACGGGAACTTTATATAACGGCGTTCCCCCAGGGCTTTATCCAATAGCAAAACTCAATTCATCGGCTTGAATATGCAATTGTTTTATTTTCAATTGCACTCTCTTTAACTGGCTTTCTCTCACTTTTTTCAGATAGTCCTCCTGCAGCATTGGTTGATATTCTGTTTGGTGAGTCAACATATTCCAGATTATGACAGCAAGTTTGCGGGCTGTAGCTGTGATGGCGTGTAAATGACCTTTTTTAAAAGCGATCCTTTTGAAAAAATTGTGTAGAGCACCTTCCTTCAAATTTACCCCGATGGCATTTGCTGCTTGGCGCAAAGCCTGCGCCAATCTGTTCTTCCCATTTACTGTCTTTGATGATAGCATCTTTCCTCCCGATATTTTATTGTTGGGTGATAGGTGTAACCAACTTGAGAAATGTTTTGCGCTGGGAAAAGCGCTCAGGTCAATTCCTGTTTCTGAAAGGAGAGTTAGTATTGTATTGGGTCCGACACCGTCAATTGCACTCAGATCTATGCCCCCCGTCAACTGGAACGATAACTTCTGAATATTGATGTTTGGAGTATTTTTATTCTGTTTTTTCAAATTTCCATTGTACTCTGGTCGCTGCTCTCCAAATTCCCGCTCTTTTTCGTCTATCTTTTCATTTAGTAGTTGCTCTATCTTTTTATCGCACTCATTAATCTGTGTATGCAAGAACCAATAGATATCATAGCATTGCTTCAATTCAAAAATATATTCGTCCCTCCAATCTCCAGTAAGAGCCTCGGCTATTTCTTCCTTCGTTTTCTTAACCCTGTAATTTGCTAGTGCAGCCAAGGCCTTGGGATCCCGTTCACCGCTCAGTATGGCATTGATAATATCTTGTCCCGATTTCCCTGTGACATCGCGTATAGCCACATCAAGCCGAATATTTGTGCGGCGCAGAGACTGTTGTATTTTCTTTATATAGTCGGATGCATTTGCGAGTAGTGATTGTCGATGACGACTAAACTGACGTAGCTTTTCGGTAAACAGATCGGGAAGGAAGCTTCCTTCCAATAGACCCAGTGCATGCATTTTCTGTATCCATTGACAATCCTGAACATCGCTCTTGCGGCCTCTTACATTTTTAGTAAACTTACCGTTCACTAAAATAGGGTTCAGTTCATAGTCCTGCAGCATTACAAACAATGCCTGCCAATAGTTGCCCGTGCTTTCCAAAGCAACATCTGTGACCCCTTCCGATCGTAGCCATCTACATAGCTCATGCAAGCTTGAAGTGTAACAACTGAATTCCTGTACCTGGTCAGGAGACTGACCAATAGCTACAAAGTGGCTGCGGCTACCCACGTCAATTCCGGCTGCATGAGGATGAACAATTTCCATTTGTTCAAAGCTCTTTGTCTTTTTCTTACTCATAACGCTCAGTTTTAAAATACAATCACCATCAGGTTGCATTTTGAACATAAAGCATTTTATACGGGATAGCCTTGGCGGCTTCACCAATTATTGTTTCAATCGTCTTATTTACATAAGACTCAACAACCCAAACCAGAATCCGGACCGAATTTTTAATATCAGTGTTCGCGGCGGCTTCATGATGATGATCATGTACAAATATACCGTTATTATACATCTGTTACAGGCGCGCCCGTTGGATGAATCAGGAACAACGGGGGTTTTCCAATTACCCTGGTCTAAACCACCTTCAGCTTTTTGCCGATGGTGGTCTAGTTCAATTTCATCGGTACGAAATTATTGCCTGATCAATTTATAAATCTTCTCATTATTTATCTTTACGATGTAGACGCCATTCGGCAACTGAGATACATCTATCACAACTGACGTGGCATTGTGCGTCCCTGAAATGACAACCTGTCCAAGTAAATTGCGGATAACGACAGAATAAATATTTGCTGTAGAGGATATTGTAACTGCATTTTGGACAGGGTTTGGGTATAAAGTAGTGTTGTCAGGCATTATGGATGTTTTTTCCACCCCGGTGCTACAGTCTACCACATTAATTACTTTTTCGGCATGGGTTGTGCCACAAACATTGGAGACTGAATATTTAACAGTGTCAATCCCTGCCATTACACCTGTTGCCAGCCCGCCGACTATCGTCAGGTTTCCGTTTATTGCACTCCATACGCCCCCGGGCGATGCATCTGACAAGGTTATGCTGCTGCCAATGCAAACCGTGTCCGGCCCGGTAATGGTACCTGCGTCGGGTAGCGGATTGACGGTCACTGCCGTTGTCGACGCTGTGCTGCCACACAAGTTCGTCACTGTGTAACTGATGGTGCCAACGCCCGCTCCTATCCCGGTCACTATTCCACTGCTGCCTACTATAGCTAACGAGGGCGTGGCAGAAGACCATGCGCCGCCTGTGGTGGCAACAGAAAGCGTAATGCTGCTACCCACGCATACGGTTGAGACGCCGGTTATAGGTGCTACAACGGGTATGCTGCAAAAATTGAACCTTGCCAAAAATGCATCCGGTGTACCTGACAGGGTAGTTTGGTGCGCGCCGGGCGTAGCTATGCCAGACGTGCTGCGTGTATAACCGGTAATATAAACATTGTCAGAGTCACCCATTGCCAGCCAGTTTGCCGCTTCATTGTCGGTGCCGCCATAGTAGGTTGCCCACTGTATGGCACCTGCACTATTGAACCTTGCTAAAAACACATCCATGCCGCCGCCGCTTACGGGCTGGTGGGCTCCTGCAGTGGAAATCGCTGAGGTACTATGTGTATTGCCTGTAAAGTATACGTCTCCCGCAGCGCCCGTTTTTATTCTGTGGCCTTCATCATTGTCGCTGCCGCCATAATAGGTCGCCCACTGCAGGGTGCCTGTGCCGCTAAATTTCGCCACATATGCGTCAATGCTGCCGCCATACACTGTTTGGTATGCCCCTGCCGTTGCCAGTGCCGATGTGCTGTTGGTATATCCCGTTAAATAAGCATTCCCCGATGCGTCAGCCGCCACCCCATATCCATAATCATAGGCGTCGCCACCAAAGTAGGTGCCCCATTGTATAACGCCGGAGCTATTGAATTTTGCCAGGTAGGCATCATAAATTCCATTCAGTACGGTTTGGTGTGCCCCCGTTGTAGTCATGGTTGATCCGCTGGCTGTGTATCCGCTAATAAATACATTTCCTGATCCGTCAATAGCAACACCATGTCCGTAATCGGCACTGTTGCCCGCATAATAAGTGCCCCATTGGAGAACACCCGCAGTATTAAACTTGGCAAGGAACCCATCGTAATTGCCACTTGCTGCAGACTGGTATGCCCCTGATGTCGCAATTCCGCCGGTACTCATTGTTTGGCCGGTAATGTATGCATTGCCGGAAGCATCTGCTGCTACATCAATTATGTAGTCTGAGTTGGTGCCGCCATAATAGGTGCCCCATTGGATACTACCTGCGCTGTTGAATTTGACAAGGAATGCATCATCACCCCATAGGTAAGTGGTTTGATGCGCCCCGGGTGTGGCGATGGCCGAAGTGCTGGATGTCGAGCCCGCCATATACACATTGCCCGTCCCGTCGGTAGCTACCGCTCTTCCATAATCATCTGAGCTGCCGCCGTAATAAGTGGCCCACAACCGTACACCAGCCTTACTGAATTTTGCCAGGTAGGCATCTGTGGCTCCGCCATAGGTAACCTGATGTGCGCCTGACGTAGCTATTGACGAAATGCTGGAAGTATAGCCGCACATGTACACATTCCCGGCATTATCAGTTGCTGTACTATATGCAGACTCACTTCCGGCGCCACCATAATAGGTACCCCATACCAATACAGGATCTATTACAAGGCTTCCTGCATACGCGCCTATGTTGTAGCTAAGTACATCTCCGTTTAAATGAAAACTGCTGGACACCCGTGCACCGTTTTCCTGGTAGGTGTAAGGAGCCTGCTCTGTGATAATTCCCATTGGTGTTTTGGCAACCAGGTTTCCCTCATTGTCCAACTTCAATTCCGTGGCGCCACTGTATTTTAGTTGTATGTCACGCACGTTTCCGTCTGCCTTTACTACAAATTCATGCTTCAACTGCCCCTCGCTGGTATACAAAACCCAGTCGATATTGGGGTAAATATCTTTATATACTATCCTGCTGAATGCAGCCGCAGTAACTTCTTTCCCGCCTACGGGTTGTGTAAAGTGATTTTCATAATATCCCTGCTCGCCTTCGCTTAATATACGGGCATTGCTGTTGGCGCCCACCAGTTCCACATCCATCCGGTACATAGTATTGGTTGTTTTTACGGGCTGGTCGCCTGCTGGCCCCGGTAAATTTTCGCCCACATGGGCACGGCTTGTTTCGGCTGTTTCATTGGGTTTGTAGAACTGGTAGTGCAAGGCCCCGTTGCCTACAAAGATGGTAACCCCCGGCCCCGCTGTCACCTTAAACTGGATATCAGTACGGGCAGCATGGTTTTGATCGGTCACCTGCCCTTTGTTTTCGATAAACGAAGGGGTGGGCTGCGTTTGCGATGCCGCCGATAGTATTGTGTTAGCATTAGTTGGGAAATAGTGCTTTCCGTATACATTGGCAACAAACAATGTAAAGACGCCCGCTAAAATGATCTTCTTCATATCCTCTGTTTTTTAAGCACCCCAAAAGTAGCAGTAGGGTACTGCTGCGACTATGACGACAGTCAGTAGCAGCTGTGATATCGGTCAGCGAAGAAAGGAGCCATCATGGGTTAGGCTTTCCCGTCGTCGCCGGGTCTTCGCCCTATACGAGACCCAGCGAAATCAGGGTGCAGCCGTCGAGCTTTGCAGCAACTGTTTGTCGAAATAGGTTCACCGACTGCAAATAACACTCGTTCTCCAAACGTCTTCATCTCCCAAAAAACAACTTTGAGCAACAAGGCCTTAACAATTACACCACCACTACCTACTAAAAATTTAGCTTTCGAATTTACAGAACAGGAAATAAAACCAGAGAACAATACAGAATCAAAAACCCACCTTCTTTCGGAAAGTGGGTCTTAAAATTCAAATGTGCGGCAAAGGAGATTCGAACTCCCATGCCCGTTAAAGGCGCTACCACCTCAAAGTAGTGCGTCTACCAATTTCGCCATCGCCGCATCTGAGGGAGCGCAAAGGTAAAGAAAATTGGCAAATAGCCAAACATACTTTGCAGGTAGCTATATCCACTCACCTTTACTTTCTAGTAACTACTATCACTGCTGTTTTTCCTTTTTTGTTGAATGCGGTGATTTTGTGTTGTTCAGCACCATCTGTCAGTACCAGATTGGCAGTATTGGGGGGATTGTTACCCTCATCAACGGCAACCAAAGTAATGGCATTAACCTTTTCGGGGAGCGGTACTGTAATCACCTTTTTAGTACCAGTAAGTGTGTAATCTGTCAATATTTCTTTGCCGTTTAGCAGTATGGTTACCACGTCGCCATCCACTACCCCTGCATCCCATATTTCTATAGTGCAGGTGTTACTACCCCACTCCAGCTTTTTATCCCTGCCCTCTGTTATCTTATTGGGGTCATCGGGCAGCATAGGTTCTGCATTTGCAGTGTCTACAGTAACCATAGGTATGGGAGGTGGCACCGGTGGTATATTATCTTCATTGAGTGCGTTACAGTCGGCTATAGCCACTTCCATAGATACTTTGCCCTCACTGCATTTATTCTGCTTTTTATCTTTGCCTACAAAAAAACCTGAAATAATGTGTTTTCCCCTCCTGGTCTTCCAGTTGAGCACCGCATTGATAAAGCACATCTCTATAGAATCTGCCAGCTTGGTCACCGAGGCCGTTTCGGTTATCAGCATTATCTTCTTATCCTTGTTTATTACCCCTTTTACCTTTGCACTGAACGCTACCCCGTTCTGCTGCGTAACTGAAACACCACTAATCAGTTGCCCGGATATATCCAACTTAAGACTGTAAGGGTAGGTTTCCCCATTTTTCGTACTGATAGTACCACTTATACTGCAGCTATTCTTTTGCGCACAAACTGAAAGGGGCACGCACACGAGCAGAAGTATTAAAACCGTTGAAACCCTATTTATTAGAAATGGAATAACCATATTAGTACGCTTGTTAATAAACTTCAAAACTACGAACCCTTTCGAATTGCTTTGTAAATCTTTATTGCGCTCATCAGCAATATAACAAACAATATCAAGCCACCCAGCCCCCATACCAGACTCAGGCTCTGACGCACCACTGCCAGCATCACTATAGCTATGAGGAAAATAGTAGCCACCTCGTTCCAGATACGCAGCTTGCCGGATGAATAACGGAATAACCCTGCAGCCTGCTGGCGAAAGATGATGTGCAGTGTGTAATGATATGCATATAAGCCCACCACAAAACCAAGCTTTATAGCCAGCCAGTTATCGAGATGCCCATACAGATACCACATCCACGGGCCAAAAATCACAGTAAGTATAGCCGAGGGCCAGGTAATACCATACCATAGCCGTTTGCTCATTATTCCAAACTGCTGCTGTAAAATAGTACGTTCCGGCTCAGGCTTATTGTTTGCCTCTGCATTGTATATGAATAGCCGCACGATGTAAAACATACCGCTAAACCAGGTAACAATGAAGATAATATGAAGTGCCTTGACGTAGAAATACATTCTATCCGGGAATTGGGAATTAGCTATTTGGAATTGGGTACGATAATCAAATATAAACTAACTATTTATCAATGTTACTACCGCATCTACCCACTTCTGCTGTGTGTTCATACAGGGTATGTATTCATACTTTTCACCACCGGCTTCTATGAAGTTTTCTTTCTCGCGAATAGCTATTTCTTCCAGGGTCTCCAGACAGTCGCTCACAAATGAGGGGCAAACTACCAAGATATCTTTGATGCCCTCACCCGGCATCTGCTCCATGCGGGCTGTTGTGGCAGGTGTAAGCCATGCGGCACGTCCCAACTTAGACTGGAATGCTACGCTGTATTTGTCTTTGGGTATGCCCAGCAGCTCAGTAACGAGGCGGGTCGTCTCGTAGCACTGATGGCGGTAGCAATAGCTATGCGCCGGCGATGGTGTAGTGCAGCATGTAGCAGATTGCAGGCAATGCCGCTCAGTAACATCGCCCTTTAGGATGTGCTTCTCGGGTATACTGTGATAGCTAAACACCAGGTGACTCTTGGTGTCTGTAACATAGGGGCGCATACTCTCTGCCAGTGCAGCTATATAAGCCGGGTGATTGTAAAACGGACGAACAACAGATATACTAAACGGATACTTTTCATCAGCATGAACCTTGCGGGCATGAACAGATGCTGTCTCGAAGCTGGACATAGCATAGTGCGGGTAAAGCGGCAGCAATACAACCTCCTCTACTTCGGGGAATATGCGCAACATTTCGTCGTAAGCCGACTTCATATCCGGTGAGCCATAGCGCATAGCTATTAATACAGGCTCAGTAATTTGTTGCTGCAATGCATCGCGTAACTGACGGGTAATATGCACCAGCGGCGAACCGTCTTTTGTCCAGATGGACCTGTAAGCCTCTGCAGATTTGGGCGCACGGAAAGGTGTAATTATACCCTTTACCAGCACACTACGTATTATGTAGTGCGAGTCGATGACCCGCTCATCCATAAGAAATTCATCGAGGTAACGACGCACATCCTTCACCTCAGTAGAATCGGGAGAACCCAGATTCATCAATATCACACCTCGTTTTTTATTCTCTGCCATAATTAGTAATTCTCGTTCTACGGGGTGCAAAGAAACGGACTAATTGAACCCAAACCACAAAACAGTCATTTATTTACTAGCTGATATGACGGATAAATGACAGAATATAGTGGTATTGACTTCCGTTTATGAACACAAAGAATGAAACACCAATCGGTAATTTCACTATATTGTCTCCGATTTATGAAGAAGATATTTACAAGCCTATGCCTGCTAGCTATATCTCAGGCACAACTGAACGCACAGCACAGTCATGTTTCTTACCAGTACGATGCCGGCAGCAGCATGAGGGAACATACCCTGGACTTCAAACGAATGAAGCTGCAGGTTGCTTTTGAGCCGGAAAAAGGTCTTGTAAAAGGGACTATCACCCATCATTTCACTGCTATACGGGAGCAGGTAGATTCCTTCTTTCTGGATGGACCCGGTATAAAGGTAAAATCTGCCATGCTTAATGGCAAGCAAGTAGACTATAAGTCGCTGGCAGAAGGTATCAGCTTTTACCCCTCAGCTCCGCTACGCTATGGCAGCAATGATAGCCTTGTAATAGAGTATGAGGCTTACCCACGCAGAGGTATCTACTTTATAGGCTGGAACGACCCAAACAATCTGTCGAGAAAACAAATATGGACACAGGGCCAAGGCATTGATAACCGTCACTGGTTTCCATGCTACGACACACCCAATGATAAGCTGATAACGGAGCTGATTGTAACATTTGGTAAAGAATACAAAGTGCTGTCTAATGGTGTAAAATTAGCTGAGAAAGAACTGAAAGATGGCAATAAACAATGGCACTATAAGATGTCGAAACCGCACGCATCCTATCTGGTGATGCTGGGTATAGGCAAGTACGATATTCGGGAGACCCGCTCAGCATCGGGTGTACCGTTGCGGCAGTGGTACTACCCCGAGTGGAAAGACCGGTATGACTTCACCTACAAGTACAACGAAAAGATATTCAACTTTCTGGAGGCGGAAATAGGTGTGCCATATGGCTGGGAGTCTTACTCGCAGATACCCGTACAGGACTTTATGTACGGGGCAATGGAGAACACCTCTGCCACGCTCTTTGGTGACTTCTTTCAGACGGATGCCCTTAGCTATAATGACCGCAACTATGTAGCCGTAAATGCCCACGAGCTGGCACACCAGTGGTTTGGCGATATGATAACAGCCCGCAGCGGCAACAGTCACTGGCTGCAGGAGAGTTTTGCCACCCACTACAACATAACTGCCGAGCGGGAGTGCTTCGGGCAAGACCACTTCGACTGGGCGCGTCGCACCGCCTACCTAGCCGCGATTAACATCACGGACAAAAAATCTATTTCGCATAGCCAGACCCCTACTGCACTCATCTATCAGAAGGGCTCTGTAGTGCTGGAAATGCTAAAGTATGTAACCGGCAGAGCGGCCTTCAACAGGTCGGTAAAACGCTACCTGCTGGCGCACAAGTACGAAAATGTAGACTCAGACGATTTGCTAAATGCATTTGAAGACGAACTGGGTATGCCGCTGGACTGGTTTTGGAACCAATGGGTGCTGCGCGGCGGGGAGCCTGACTATAACGTAAGCTATGACGACATAAGCACAGGTAAAAACCGGGCAACACAGATAACCGTAACACAAACACACCAAACAAATGAAATAGTGCAACTCTTCAGAATGCCTATCGCTTTTGAGGTACATTATACCGATGGAACTTCGGACAAAACAAGCGTAACTATAGAAAAAGAAACGCATGTAGTAAAAATAGCCAACACCCGCAACAAGGATATAGCCTTTGTACTCTTTGACCCTAATAGCCAGGTACTGAAGACCGTAACATTCGAAAAGCCATTTGAAATGCTGAAAGCTCAGGCACTGTCTGCACCCCATATGCTGGACAGGTATGATGCCGTGTATGCAATGCGTAGTATAGCCGCCGACAAAAAACGGGAGCTGATGAAACAAGTATATGAAGCAAACACCTACCATGCCATAAAGACTGAAATAGCTACTCAACTACTGGGTGACAAAGGCAGTGAACACATAGTGCGCATGGCCCTGAGGGATAAAAATGTGCAGGTAAGAAAAGGTGTAATAAGCAATACCAAAAACATAGAGACGGCTCTGCTTGCAGACTACGAATTGCTGCTGAAAGACTCGTCATACGTGACTATAGCCACTGCTCTGGAAAAACTATGTATAGCTGCACCTGCCAACACCACAAAATATCTGGCTGCCACCAAGGGCATAGAAGGAACGAATGGCAAAAACGTGCTGATAAAATGGCTGGAAATAGCTGCCGCCGAAAGTGGCGACATTAACCACATCAACCAACTGGTGAGCTATACTTCGGGCTCCTATGAGTTCATAACCCGAGGCAATGCCATGGCAGCGCTCAGGCGGCTCAATCATTGTGATACAGCTCTTATTGCCAATTGCCTGACGGCATCGCTTAGCAGCAATGGCAGACTGGCCGGACCTGCAGCCGAGACCGTAAAGTACTTCTATGCACAACATAAGTACAAAAAGCAGATAGCTGATGCAATAGCCAATAGTAGTGTAACCGGCAAGGATAAAGAAGCACTGGGCAGGTTGCTGAATTAATGTTGTAAAACATCCTGATAGTTATGTAATAGAATAATGCAATTACTGTAGCAACTTTGGAGGAGTGGAAAATCGTCCACAAATTAACACACTTCCAAAATGACAACAGCGCAAATAGTAAACGGTAACGAACCTATGCAAAGCAACAGGCAGACAGCATCTGATACTGCTGATTCGGTGCAGTTGGGAGAAGTGTTTCAGGACAGAGGGTTTAGCAATGACGAAATAAAATCTGAAATCAGCAAAACAGAACGTGATGGAAAATTGCTGGTAACATCACTCTTTCGCTTGTTTCAAAAGACATCGAGCAACATAGAGATAATACCCTTTTCGCAACGTAAAGGGTAGCAGCGAATAATCAGAATTGTTTGGGCTTTTGTTTCAACGCTGCCAGTTCTGCTATTTCTTTAATTCTCTTTTGTCTTGTTTCCGGTCTTTTGGCCAATACCAGCCATTGCAATATGGCTTTTCTTACAGACCTGCTCAGGCTCAGAAAATAGTCTGACGAGCCTGAATGATTATTGAATTCAATTTGGAGATCGGGCGGTATTATTACCTCCTCTACTTCGTCGAGAATAGTCCAGGAACCGTTTTGTTTGGCAATCTCAATAACCGCCAATCCAGCCGGGGCTACAAGATTTTGTTCCAATAATCGTGCTACTTTTTCTTTATTGATTTTAGACCAAACGCTTTTAGGTTTCCTTCTGGTGAAAAACTGCATGAATTGCTCCGCATTAATCGTCCTTGCAGTACTATCTATCCAACCAAAACAAAGTGCTTCGTCTACCGCATCGCTCCATGTGATTGAGGGTATATTACTTTTCTTTCTGTATTGGATGATCCATACAGACTGTTTCTTATCGTGATGCTCTTGTAACCATTGCCGCCACTCCTGCTTGCTGGCAGGATAAAATGTTTCAAGCTCTTTTTCCGGCGTTTTCATATACAAATTAAGTAAGAAATTTTCTAAAAGACAGATTAAAGACCACCGCAATACTTAGGATGAATGGAATATTGAAAGCAGGCTTAATAACCTTTGAACATCTATGCGGCTCCTAGATGCCATATAGTCTAAACACATTTATAATTCTCCCTTGCTCCCCGAAAGAAATACTATAAATTTGGGCTATGCAATTGAAACCAGGCAAGGGACTAGGAGAACTAACATTCGGGATGCTGCCAACTACTGTGGTGCAGAAACTGGGCGAACCGGACAGGATATTTGTGGCGGACGATGATGAAGATGAACTAATATACCAATACAACGGTTTGCGCATGATGCTTACCTTTTATAAAAATGAAAATAACCGGCTGGGGTATATCAGAACATCGAACCCTGCCATAACCTATAATGGTGCGCTGCTGCTGGACCAACCGGTAAAAACCATACTGGAGGGACCAATGAAAGACATAAAAAACTGGCAGGCAGAAAAATATGACTTCTTTAATACCTATCTGAATGAAAAGAACTGGATAGTACTGAATGTAGAATATGAGCGTATAAGCGATCTGGAAATAGGTGTGCCGCTGGATAGCGATGATGTGTATTTGTGGAAGTAGTAATGAATACATAACTTGACCTCTCTCCTGCCTGTGGCAGGCAAGCCGGCCCTGTTTCGGCGGTGCAGCCATTGACAATTTTTATTTCTTACCCGTAAGTTTACCACCCCAGCAGTAAAAAAGCCTTCGCTTTTTTACTGCATCCCCTCCTTGAAAAAAGGCGGGGAATTCCCTCATTTCCTACCCATGACCTTTACTCATGTCATTTCAAAAGAGCTTATGCGATACAACCCGCCTGCGGCAGGCAGGTTGTTTACTAAACATGACAGGGAGAGAGGATGTTTCGTGAGCGCTATTGCCCATGAATGAATAATGCTTTTTTTATTGTCTATATTGTATTAAGCGACCTAACAATAATACTGCGCACTATTTTTTTGCTCAATTTCCTATTGGTTTAGAATAGGTTATGCATAAAATGATGGGTGATTATTGCTCAGTTTTTCAGGCGGCTATTGGTGTGTAGCGTGTGATGACGGGGAACATGTGCCGGATGTTATCGTCCTGACTGCGGAAGTCTGCGAGCATTTCGGTGTATGATGGCCGGGAGCGTTTGCGATGGGCGGCCTGCAGGATCTTGTCTGAGACAGATACGGGGATATGTCGTGTAGTCACAATGGGATTATCCTCTTCTTCATTGGTCCGGTATTGTTGGTCGAGCTGGTTTTCTATTTCTAATTCTTCGAGAGTAAGCGGGAAGGGCTGTCGCTGGGGTACTGATAAGGAAGCGACAGCGCCAGCAGCAAGATAATCGGAAACAAAGGGAGCTATAGCTTTTGCCATTTCAGGCGACTTGTTATTGAGCGCATCTGAGAAGTTGCTCAGTATCTCCATCTTTTCATTGAGTGTAGCACTATTCTTCAACTTACAAATAGCGGTACTTAGCCGGTGTATGGTATTGACTTCGCGCAGGCTTATCATTTCATCTTTGCGCTCCGGTGCGAGCAGCTGATCTGTATAGTTTGCAAGAATGTGGTAGCAATTCTCAGCTATAAGTACCGGCATGTGGGCGGCACATTGCTTCTGATATTCCCAGTTGTGTTCCTTAATCCAGTAGTGCAGGGTGCGGCGAGGTAAGCCAAGCGCATTGGCTATTTCTGTTTTGCTGAGGTCGGTATGGAGGTAGAGTCTCTTTGCTTTTGTCTGTAGTTCGGTGTTCATGGTTTGGCAGTGTTTATTGTAAGAAATGGGGGAACAAAATTAGATTGAATGATGCGAAGCAGGTGCAAAATGGCGGAAAATTGTGGATAAGTTTTTATCGATGGGAAATACACCTGCCGATAGCCATCGGGACTAAAGGGGGGTGTTTTGTGAGCGCAGTAGAACCCCGGCCCTAAAGGGAGGTGGTTAGTGAGCGCAGATGTGGTGTATTAGATTATACCCCGCCCTGAAGGGAGATGTTTTGTGAGCGCATTAGAACCCCGACCCTAAAGGGAGGTGTTTAGTGAGCGCAGTGGTGGTGTATTAGATTATACCCCGCCCTAAAGGGAGGTGTCAAGTGAGCGCATTAGAACCCCGACCCTAAAGGGAGGTGGACAGTGAGCGCAGTGGTGGTGTATTAGATTATACCCCGCCCTAAAGGGAGGTGTCAAGTGAGCGCATTAGAACCCCGACCCTAAAGGGAGGTGTTTAGTGAGCGCAGTAGAACCCTGTCCGTCCTAAGGGTGGTGGTTGGTGAGCGCAGATGTGGTGTATTAGATTGTACCCCGCCCTGAAGGGAGATGTTTTGTGAGCGCAGACGTGGTTTGATGGATGTATGAGTCACTACGGAAGAAGAATGAAGCGTTGCAAACACTTTACCGTAGCATCCCCGTTTCAAACGGGGACGAGTGGGGTTTAGTGAGCGCAGTAGAACCCCGGCCCTAAAGGGAGGTGGTTAGTGAGCGCAGATGTGGTTTGATGGATGTATGAATCACTGATTTAAATGGATGGCACGGAATCATAGTTTTTTTACCGGTCGGGAAACGGCTTCCTTAACCGCTGTAAGTAAACACACGGCTAGCAGGCTGTGGCTGAGCGCATTCGCAAGCGGGTGCATGCCGGAAATAGTACCAAGCGGACGATTGGACTACTTGAGACTTTGGGAGAGTATGTAGATGTGGCACACTTTGGAAGTGTGCCACATCTGTGAGAGTTATCGGTCTGCTTTGTTGCTGAAAAAAACAACAATAAAAAGAGCGAACGGGGTATGTTTTATAATTTCAAAAACTTCCTTACTTCGGTTCCCATTTCTCCTTTCAGCGTTACATAATATAAACCGGCAGGAAGTGCTTTTATATTCATATTGATTTTAGAACCAGCCATTTCCTGCTGAAGCATTTGCTGACCAATAGTATTGGTGATATTGACCGAGGTGAATATTCCCGGATCTGTTTCAACAGTCAGTTCATCAGAAGCAGGATTGGGGTAAACAAGAATATTGTGGGTTGTAAGATGCGCAACTGAGGCAGGTGGCGGAACCGGACAGCCTTTTAGATTCTGTACGGTGTTGGTCATAACCACTTCGGCGTGGTCGAAATAGATACCTACCCTATTAAAGATTGACTCACCTGTTGCCAAACCAGCTTTCGTCTTGATCTTATAAACAAACATGCCTTCGTTCAACCCATGCCAAGAACTATCGAGCAATTTAATGTTGGGGAAGTCGAATTTAATAATTCTGAGCCCAGCCTCTTCATAAGGGTAAACATCCATTTCTGCAGATGACGCAAGTATCTCCATACTCCTGAAATCAAGATTGGCAGAGATTGTATCAAGTACATGCACATTGTGAGCTGTATCATTGCCCAGGTTTTCAAAGTGAATTGTGTACTGCAATGTAGTGTCATAATCAAAACAACCGGGAGGGGTAACCTCTATCATATTGGGATCAAAAGGTCCTCTTACGGTGTCTACCCTATCTATAATATTATTGCTCACATTACCATCACCCGTTATAGGACCTATCATAAAATTGGTATGTACAGTATCGCCTATAGTTAGAGCCATAGAGGTTGCTTTGCGAGCGCGAGTAGTGATAAGTGTGGCAGGGCCTGCACATGACAAGGGTGCAAGGTCCCAGGATACTGAATAGTCACTGGATAAAGAAGGATATGGGGTAGAATAGGACCCCGCCGATGTGTATATGTATTTAGGGCTGTAGTTTATTACCTGTGTGGCTGCCTGTGGACTGCACAACAGATTTCTGGACAGGATAGTAGCTCTGCCCATATTGGTGTGGGCAAAAAATGTTACATATTCTGCAAGATCAAAGGCTGATGAAGAACAATACAGCCCCATATACTTTGTGTCATAGGTAGATGTACCTGAAAGTATAGTGTCGTGAATGACCCCGCCCGACGGGCACACTGCATACATGGCACCAGACAGCAATGTAAAAGAATAAATAGTACCTGAGGGTGCAAAAACTTTGTAATAAATACCTGACAATGCTGATATTGTATCAATAGCTGTGCCATTAGAATCTACCCTTAACAAAACCGGGTGGTTTGAAAAATACTCGGTGCTTTCTTTGGCACAACTTGTATTGGCATCTATATAAAATTTCAGACTCAAGACATTACAGTAACTGTGCGTGTAAGTGAATGTAATAGAGTCTTGCGCCATTGTCCCGCAATATAATATCTGTTTCACGGTGTAGGCACCGGGCGTACTGTATGAATGAGGGACATTGGCATAAGAGTTGCTTCCACTTACAATAAGTGATGAAGAAGATGTATTACCATCTCCAAAATAAGTTTTCAATGAAAGTAGTGGAGAAAAGCCGCTGGCTTTGATGAAAAAGAGTTGCCCTGAACATGCCGTATCAGGAGTCTGTCGTACACTATCTTCAACAATACTGTGCGGCGTTATCACCAAAACAGAAGATGAGGCATTAGTCAACCCACTGTTTGAGCAAGTAACGTTGCAACGGTAATAATAAGTTTCAGAGGGTGAGTGTGTATAAGTAGCAGTAGTAGCACCAGACATATTGCCCCAACCCGAAGCACCACTCAGAGAACGCTGCCACTGGTAGGTAAAGCCAGACATGGATGCCAGACCAGTAATATTGAGAACCAGCGAACAACCGCTGCAATAAGAGGTACTGGCAGTAGCAGTAGTGACCACAGGCGTACCACTACAAGCACATATACCTGTAAAGGTGATCTTCCGCACATCAGAAAAAAGCTGCAAAGATGTTGCAATACAGGTTGCCTTGAGGCGGTAATAAGTAGTAGCCGAAAGCCCGGTAAATGAAAAAGGCACCATAGTTGCCCCGGCGATATCGCTCCATGTAACACTGTCGGGCGATGACTGCCATTGTAGTGCCACACCCGTAGCTGAGGTATACCCTGTATTACTGAGCACTATGGCAGTGGTAGCACATGCCGAATTTGTATTGGGATTGACAATACCTGCTGTATGCAGGCATGGGCAGGCAGTAGTGTATGTGATCTTTCTACCAGCGGTATATGCAGCACTGCTGCTGGGAGTACATGTGACACGACAACGGTAAAAAGTGGTGGCAGTAAGCCCGCTGAAAGAATAGCCTGTACCCGTAGCACCGGAAACATCGGTCCATGTAGCACTGTCTGGCGAAGACTGCCACTGAAAGGTAAGACCTGTTACAGCAGAATACCCTGTAACATTCAAAACTATGCCGGTGGTGCTGCACGCTGTTGGTGTATTGGCCAGGACCGTTCCTGCCAGAGGCGTGCCGGTACATACAGGTAAAAATGCAGAATCGAAGCCGGCTGTTCCATCAAAAATGTAAGCATAAGACAATGTAGTACTGTCACCTGCCGCTATTGTGCCGAGATTGAAAACAAGACCTATTGCAATATCTCCCGGATGATTAATCGAATCATAATAGTAGGGACCAAATCCACCGGGTACTGTTTGGGTATAAATATTTGCAAAGTCGACTCCAACTGGAGGTGACCACGAACTGTAGATAAATGCCTTTGCTCTACTATCTTTAGCCCCAAGTCCGAGTGATGCCGTAGTATGCACACCGCCCGATCTGGCTTCTACTAATACCCGATCAGAAATACCGGCTTGTGAAATAATTCTATTATTTGTTCCAAAGGAACCACCGGTCCATGCAACATCAATATCAGGATCGCAACTCCTTAATAAATAGACACCCGTAAGGGCTACAACTCCCGTATTTTTCAATTTTACACTAACCTTTACGTGCGACGCATTTGTATCTACACGGGTTTCCATATCTATTGCCAATTGACCGCCTGCAGCAGTGCCTGACCAAAAAGCTTTAGCAACGCCGCCTGCACTAGCATAACCAGTGATGTTTCCGGTAAGGCTGCCGCCCGAACTATGCGAAAAGGTACCCGGAACAAAAGCGTGTGACCGCCCTCCAGCTACCTGCAACCCCCACCCTTCGAATGGAGCGCCAATGTACGTATAGTCTCCCATAAAAGCCGGTGTACCTACAGTCCATCCATCATGACCAATATCATACACTTCAGCGAGGTGGGTACCCCCACCAGCACTTGACGTACGAGGATGATAGCCGGCAGGAACTGAACCGGCTCCGAAAGCACCATTTCGTAACATACCAATCTCCACATACCTGCCCTGCAAAAAAACATCCGTTCCTACCATCTGGCTATAGCCGGAAAGAGTTCCTATCAATACAGTAATTAATAAGAAGCAATATTTTTTCATAAAGTATCAATTTGTAGGTAATACTTAGTATAGACCAATATTAAAAATATTACGTTGGGTGTGCGTAAAAATACTTCTTATATTGTATGCGTCCTCATTGTACAGATACCCCACCCTAAAAATCTACCCGGTAATAAAATATGGGTAAAAAGCCAAGCTGATACTGGGTGTAGAAGGGATAGGCTGCGCCCTGGGATGCGAGGTCTGAGCTGTAGACGAGCGACATAATGTTTTTGGTGTTGGTAACGTTTACAAGGTCGAGGGCTATCTCGTGAGTGAGTCTTTTGGCATTGATCCGGACACCGAGTTTGAGGTCGGTGCGGAAGTAGGACTGAAAACGTAGCGTATTGCGCTGGTTGTCTATAACTACCATATCGCCCAGGAGGTTTGATGCAGCCGTATCTACCGGTGAGTATAGTTTGCCACCTATAGTTGTTACTTTAAATCCGCTGATGAAGGTGCTGTACTTGCCTATTTTCTTCTCGTAACCAAACAGCAGATTGAGGGCATATTGTGTATTGTAATCGGTGTTTCGGTACACACCGTCGTTTCCGGCGGCACGGGAGTCGAAGGCTGAGGCTGTAAACAGGGTGTAAAAGCCACGGCTAAAACCTTTTTCGAGTGTGAGCTCCAGACCGTAGTTGTAACCGGTGCCGGTGTTCTGCAGGCTGTCGGGGAAATTGCGCGAGAAGGACGAGCCCTGATTGAGCGAGGAATAGGAAGAACCTACCCTTTTTTCTACCGGCACGTTGAACAGGTACTGACCATAAGCCTCCATCCTCAGGCGAAGTTTGGGCCCCAATATACGCTCATAACCCGTGACCAGATGATGGCTGCGGGTGAAGTCGAGGTCCTTGTTGTGCATACCGCCAAAGGTATCGAGGGCGTAGTACTGATACAGTGGCTGCATCTGGCTATGTAGCCCATAGCCGGCAGTAAATATGTTTTTATCGGTGGCAGCCCAGCGCATAGCCACACGGGGTTCCAGTGCTTTAGCAGCATTATGTGTAAGGTACTGGGCATGGATGCCGCCGGTGAGGGTTAGCTTTTCGCTGGTGCGCAGTTTGTACTGTATGTATGCCTGTGCGAGATTGGTACCGCCGGTATAGTTCTCGCGTAGCTGCCAGTCTTGCCGGCTAGTAGGATACTGGCGGCTGCTATCCTGAAGGTTCACATGGTAATACTTGTTTACAATGCCGTATTTCAGGGTTTGCCTCTGCGATATTTTTTTGTTGATGTACCAATGTGCTACTGTAGATGCTGTGGTGAATTCATAACCCAATACATCCTTGAGCGAGTCTACCCCAAAAGCGGCATTGCGAAACACCTTGACATGGTTTGCCCACACGTTGCCTGCGGTCTGTGCAAGTGTAAACTTCATGTAGGTATTCTTGTTGATAGTATAGCCATAAGTGCCGCCTACCAGCCCTGTGGCAGATGTGAAGTACTGGTCTCTGTCGGACTCGCCATAAAGCTGGTCTTCCTTGGTGGTGAGGGTACTAACAATCAGGTCGATGCGGCTGGTACCGCCCAGACCGAAGAAGGACAAATCGCCTTTCTTGCCCATAGGGAAATGAAGCTTGAAACTGCCATCCTGGTATTGGGGAACTGAGGTAGTACCCAGCTTGATATTCAACCCCTGAAATATCTGCAGGGTACTGTATCTGTAGTTGACCAAAAATGAGGAACCCGCCTTGCGGGAGATAGGCCCTTCTGCGCTAACCTCTGTACCAAGCAAGCCGAGCTGGCCTGTGAACTCGTACTTGTCATTGTTGCCATTGCGCAGGCGCACATCGAAAACACCTGCTACGGCATCGCCATACTCGGCAGGGAATGCCCCCATGTGAAAGTCGCTGTTGGCAAGCATTTTGCTATTGAGCATGCTGACCGGGCCGCCGGTGGTGCCGGGAATATTGAAGTGGTTGGGGTTGGGAATATCTACCCCATCCATGCGCCAGAGAATGCCCTGCGGGCTGTTTCCCCGCACCACAATATCATTTCGGGAGTCGTCGCCACCCTGTGCGCCTGCAAAGTTGGATGCCATACGGGCAGGGTCGCTTCGGCTGCCAGCATATCGCTCTGTCTCCTGCACATCAAAAGTGCGGGTACTTACGAGTGCCATTTCATTGATATGCTCCCGCTTGTGTGTTACTGTTACCTCGTCCATCTTCAATACCTGCTCTTCCAGCTCTACTGGCAGTATCACCTCCTTAGCAGATGTGACCAGTATATCAGAGAGCGTGCGGCTTTCGTAACCCATATAAGATAGACGGATGTTGTGCTTGCCTACAGGCACACTGTCAATTACAAAGTTGCCCTTATCATCTGTAACCCCGCCCAGAGCAGGACTGAGGTCAGATATGACGACCGTTACCCCTGGCAGTGTAACCTTAGACTCTTTGTCTGTAACAGTGCCCCGCACACGCTGCAGTCGCTGGGCTGAAGCAGCCAGAGGCAATAACACTATAAACAAGTAAATAAGTATCCTTTGTATCATAATACTGGAATGAGTTGGTAAGATAAGGATTGGATGGAATATTTTGGAATAGGTAGTATAAAAACAAGGGTGGATGTTTGTGATAATTTCAGAACACCTAATCCCTCGCAGTCTAAACTGTAGTGCAATTTTGAAATCCTGCTTGAAAAAACCCCGACCCTGAAGGGAGATGTTACGTGAGCGCATTACAACCCAAGCCCAAGGCGAGATGATGGGTGAGTGCAGCAAAGCCCCGACACTCTTTAAAAGAGAGGGAGGTGTGGCGTGAGCGCTGTAGAACCCCGTCCCTAAAGGGTGGTGTGGCGTGAGCGCAGAAACCGTGGGCGGCCTCTCTCCGACGCTCTCCAAAAGAGAGTGAGGTGTGACCAGAGCGCAGTAGAACCCCGTCCTTAAAGGGTGGTATGGCGTGAGCGCAGAAACCGTGGGCGACCTCTCCCCGACCCTCTTCAAAAGAGAGTGAGATGTGGCGTGAGCGCTGTAGAACCCCGTCCCTAAAGGGTGGTGTGGCGTGAGCGCAGAAACCGTGGGCGACCTCTCCCCGACCCTATTCAAAAGAGAGTGAGATGTGGCCAGAGCGCATATTTAGTGTGTTGGATGTCTAAATCAATTGATTGTCACGGAAGCTATTAACCATCTAAGAAACTCAGGTTAAGAAGTGTTTAGTAATTATATTTACACTATGTCTTCTGATAGTCCTGATAAAATAGAACTGCTACGCAATCAAATAGCTCGGCACACGCATATACCCGATGCAGATTGGCAATTGCTGGAACCTTATATTACAGAGAGAATAGTAAAAAAGGGGAAATTCCTGGTACAGGAGGGAGAAAAAGCCAAAGATGTAGGGATAATAACAGAGGGTCAGATGCGCCACTTCTATACCAGGGACCGTGAAGAAAAAACAACTTACTTCTACTTTGAAAATGCTTTTGTAAGTGCCTACATCAGTTGCATTACCGGCAATCCATCCCAGGTAACTATAGAGGCACTTACGGATACAAAACTGCTTGTATTTCCGTATTCCCGACTAAAGGAATTGTTTGCTGTGAGTATATACTGGGAGCGTTTTGGCAGGCTGATAGCAGAATGGGCAATGATGGGGCTGGAAGACCGTATGGTAGGCCTGCTGACCCAAAGCCCGGAGGAGCGCTATGTGGCACTGCTAAACAGTAACAAAACCAAAATACTGGAGCGCATTCCCCAACACCTTGTAGCAAACTATCTGGGCATTACGGCTGTGAGCCTCAGCCGCATTCGCAACCGTACTTTAAAGAATCAGAAACGCTGATTTCTTATCTTTTGTTATCGTTTCAGGCTGTTGTGCTGTTCTACTTTTGTGTTGTCATTTATTCAATCACAAAACACAAAAACAGCATAATGCAACAGCAATCAAAAAGCAAATTTTCGGGTCAGAAAATCAAGAAAGGAAAACAACTTTACACATCCATAGTAATAAATGCAACACCCGCCAGGGTATGGAGTGTGCTAATGGACTTTGGCAAATACCCAGAGTGGAACCCATTTATCAAATCAATATCGGGCAATGTAATGCCGGGTGAGCAAATAACAGTGATGATATGCCCACCAGGACAGAAAGGGATGCAACTAAAACCACTGATACTGCAAAACGAGGCGGAGAAAGAATTCAGATGGATAGGAAGTCTGATGATTCCTTACCTGTTTGATGGGGAACACACTTTCCTGCTGGATGATAATGGCAACGGAACGACTACGTTTCATCATTTTGAGCATTTCAGAGGAATACTGGTGCCACTGCTGAAAAAGATGCTGGATGTAAACACCAAGCAAGGTTTCGAGCAAATGAATGCAGCATTAAAGAAACAGGCGGAGCAAGGATAATTTTTCACCACAAAGGACACGACGGACACAAAGGGTAAGTTATAAATAAGAAAAAAGGTTTTCACAAAACACGAAGATCACAAAGAGTAAGTCATGTATAAGTGATAAAGGTTGCAACACAAAAGACACGAAGGGCAGATCGGGTCAACTAGCTATTCTTAATGATTGGTTTGTTATTCCTTCTTCTTGTCTATGTTTTTTGCTACTTTTTCGAGTTTGTTGCGCAGGTCTTCGAGGTTGGTAGGTTTGTATAGAAAATCGTTGAAACCAGCACTATGGATGTTTTGTTCTTCGGTAACTGATGCAGTGAATGCAATAACCTGCACATTGGCTTTGGCAGGACTGGAGAGTGCCCTTATCCGCTTGATAGTGTCGTAACCACCGGCAACGGGCATGTGCAGGTCGAGGAGCACAACGTCAAAATCCCAGGACTGGTAGGCCTCGTAAGCCAGCACTCCATTTTCTACAATGAGAGGCGTTATGCCCAGTGTATCTAATTGTTTTCGCAGCACCAGCCTGTTGATTTCATCATCTTCGGCTACCAAAATCCTGAGATGACTCAGGTCCTGTTCCTGTGGCAACTCGTTTAGCATGGTTTTTTCTACACCGTGTGATGCAGTAGCCAGAGACAGGGTGAAAAAGAACCGCGTACCACTACATTCCATACTTTCAACCTGTATTTGTGTATCAAAAAGAGTAAGTAGCTGCTTTACTATTGCCAACCCCAGACCTGTGCCTCCATACTTGCGAATTGTACTGGATTCTGCCTGAGAGAATATTTCGAAAATGGACTCATGTTTGTCCGGCGAGATACCAATTCCGGTATCCTGTACCGAAAACAAAACATCGACCGTATGGTCTGTCTTGTTTATCAGATCCAATTTGATAATTACGCTACCCTTTTCCGTAAATTTTATAGCATTGCCTACCAGATTATATATAACCTGAGACAGGCGAGTGGGGTCACTAACAACATGGGTATGCTCGAGCTGCTCGTCTATATTGAGTACAAAATTGAGTTGTTTATTGTTTGCCTTTACACCCAGCACATCACATATATTTCGTATAAAATCAGGCAAGTGGAATGCGACCTTCTCCAGTGTCAGCTTTTCCGAGTCAATTTTATTAAAATCGAGTACGTTATTTATCAGCGATAAAAGGTCAAGAGCGGATAACTGCAATATTCTAAGATCATCTTTCTGGTGGTCCGCGGGCTTGTTTAACAACAACAACTCTGAAAGACCAACTACTGAATTGAGCGGAGTGCGCAACTCGTGCGACATGGTAGAAAGAAAATGTGACCTGGAAGCGGCAAGGTTATTGGCCTCTGCAACAGAAATCTGTAATTCCCTGTTAAGTTTTTCTTTTTCTGAAATATTGAGATTGATAGCCTTATAAAACAAATAATGCGCAACGAGAATAGTAATAAAATTGAGTATTACTACAATCTCATAACCCGGCGAGCCTAACTCATGGGTATCAGAGACGCCGTTTAGTTCGAAGCTGGAACGAAATATTAGAAACAGCACAACCGGAAACATTCCTAATACTGAATATAGCATACCCAATCTGCTTCCCAGAATATAGAAGCTGCTTAATGCTACCATGAAAACAAACTGTATGGTAGGCAAATTGATTTTGTGGGCATAAAGAAATATGTTGGACCAAATAACCGCTATCCCAATAATGAGGAGTATATGTGTTAGTAGTTTTAAGCGGGAAGGATTGTATAACAGTATCTTGAGCAGCAATGTATATGCAGAAAAAGCAATAACTGCTCTGGCTACCTGTCTCCATTCTTCATTGGCAGCACCAATAACTATGACAAGGACAGACTTAAGTAATGACAATGAAATGATAGTAAAAATAATACGAATCCGAGCCTTGATAAAGCTATCGGGCTCAGCATCAAGTACCTTTTTTAAGGACCAGTTGAATAGAGGTAGCGTATTTTTCATGTTGGTTTGTAGCGTGTAAAAGTAGCTTACAATTTCTAGTGATTTGCATAATCAATAACAGTTTATTGACAAACATTCATAAAAACACTTAAAAATTAATTAGAGTTACATGCTGTTTTTTATATTTATCTCATCTCATAATTAATGTTTGCAGTTTTTTGCTCCAGTTTGTCGCACTGCTCCATTGTACCTATGCGGAAAGTAACCGGCACATTAGCCCGCTGTAACTTAAGCTCCTGACGACAGAAAAAGCCAAAGTGCTTAGTGTGAAAATCGGGAGGGACCGGCTTTTGCAAACTCCTTTCATTAAATGTAGCAGACACAGGTATTTTGCGCTCAGGAACTTTAGCAATTGACTTTTCAAATGATTTAAGCAAAGTTTGAGCTACTGCTGCATGAGGAGTAGCGACAGTTATAGCAAACAAAGAAAAACAGAACCCTGCGATACCAAATTGCATATCACGAAGGTAGCGATAGAAAGCACAGCATAAATCAAAGAAAAACTAAGGAGAAAAGAACTAATGTCTTCTTGTGGCTATAAAACGCTCCACTTCATCAATCACTTTCTTTATGACTTTGTGGTGCTCGTACTTCTCGACCACCAGAGCACGGGCATTGGCAGCCATAGCTTCGGCAGCAGTCTTGTTTTCGAGGCACCACTTGATGGCTTTGGCAAAATCTTCGGGAGAATGGGCTCTTAGATAATGCTCTTCAGGTTTTGCCTCTATGCCTTTTATACCTTTTGATGTAGTAATAACAATTTTTCCGGCAGCCATCGCTTCCAGTATCTTGACCCGTATACCCCCACCCGACCATAGTGGCACAATGAGTATTTTTTTGTCAGCTATGAACGCATCCGCATCCGGCACCTCGCCCATACATTGCACCCCATTAGCATCTATATCATTAAACTCCTTGGACATGCCCCTGCCCGCAAAAAAGAATTTGAACTTTGGGGTAGTTCTGTGAATTTTGGGCCATGCCTTGCTCAAAAACCAACGCATTCCCTCGTGATTGGGCATCCAGTCCATAGCACCAATGTGATAGCCAACCCACTGCTCAATGCCGGAAGGTTTGATCTTATCGGTTTCTATACTAAAAGGAGCCACTACAACATTAGAAACTGTCTCCAGCCGCTGCACCAGATGTGCATCTTTCTCGGTTATAGCCAGAAGCAGGTCGTACTCCTTCCATGCCATACGCTCATAATTGCGCACTCTGATTGCGAGGTTGTCGAGGTAATAACTTTTGAGTTTGTTCTTGGCCTTGCGCGCCAATCCCTGCCATATCTGATACTCGATATTGTGCATCCGTAAAACGGTAACCGCCTCGGAATACTTGCGTATGACCGGCAGGTAAGTAGTCAGGTAAACACTCTCGACCTGCACCACATCGGGATTGAATTCCACCAAAACATCTTTCAGTTTACTTTTGAAATCCTCGCTATAAAAACGTTTGGCATGTTCGGGCTCTTTACCAAAGAAGAAATTGCGCAAGACATCTTTCCACTTCAGTTCATTATCAATACCTACCCATGTAAATGCGTATAAATGAGCAAAAATCCGCTTGAGGGCTTCGCTCTTCACATGATGCTTAGTAGTGTTCATGGAAAGCAGATGCACCTTCCACCCTGCCTGGTGGTAGCCTTCTATCATAGCTTGCATGGCCATGTTTCCACCATCTTTGAGGGGATATGGTACCCGATTGGTAACAATCAGTATTTTACGGTCCGTCATTTAATCTGCTAAAATAGAATAACTTTTTTAAACTTATTTTTGCGTATGCACACAAAGAAAGTAATTTTTCTCGGTTCAAAACCCATTGGCTATGAATGTCTTGCACACCTTATAAGCAGTAAAGATAGTCTGGGGATTGAAATAAGCGGCATTATGACCAAAACCCGCAAAGAATTTGGCAATGAACATGACCTTAATACACTTGCCGCCCAAAATAATATCCCCCTAATAGGCAACCTGGATGAACTACCGGAATGTGACATTATCTATTCAGTACAGTATCATGAAATACTGAAGCAGCTACATATAGATAAAGCAAGGCAAATGGCCATAAATCTGCACATGGCTCCCCTACCAGAGTACAGGGGCAGCAACCAGTTTTCTTTTGCGATAATAGATGGCAAAACAGAATTTGGCACTACCATACACCGCATAGATACCAGGATAGACCACGGCGACATACTGTTTCAGAAAAGATTTCCGATACCTGAAAATTGCTGGGTAAACGACCTATATCAGCTCACCTATAAGGCGTCACTCAATCTGTTTAAACAAACTCTGTCGCATGTAGTGAGTGGAAACTATGAATTGATACCACAGCAAATACTGGTAGGTAAGTATGGCACCAATCTACACTTTCGTAATGAAATGGTAACACTGAGGCAGATAGACCTGAACTGGCAGAGTGACATAATAGAAAAGCACATCAGAGCTACAGCTATGCCGGGGTTTGAGCCACCGTATTGTGTAATAGACGGAAAGAAGGTGTATTTCAGTTTGAATACGGGGTTATGAAACCTGACGAAAACACAACTAATCAGACAATGACATTCACCACAAAATGAATATAAGCTAGCTTCACCACAAAGGACACGAAGGACACAAAGATGTGTAACGATGAAACTGGGCCGATATAATACAAAGAGTGTGAGGCTAACACAAAAAAATTAGATTCACCACAAAGGACACGAGGGACACAAAGCTGGCCGAGTGAAGATCGAAAAAATCACCACAAAGAGTGCGAAGGACACAAAGATGTGTAACGATGAAGCTGTGCCGATTCAACACAAAGAGTACGATTAGATTCACCACAAAGGACACGAAGGACACAAAGCTGGCCGAGTGAAGATCGAAAAAATTACCACAAAGTGCACGAAGGACACAAAGATGTGTAACGATGAAGCTGGGCCGATTCAATACAAAGAGCATGATTAGATTCACCACAAAGGACACGAGGGACACAAAGATGTGTAATGATGAAGCTGGGCCGATTCAACACAAAGAGCATGATTAGATTCACCACAAAGGACACGAGGGACACAAAGATGTGTAACGATGAAGCTGGGCCGATTCACCACAAAGAGCATGATTAGATTCACCACAAAGGACACGAGGGACACAAAGATGTGTAACGATGAAGCGGGGCCGATTCAATACAAAGAGCATGATTAGATTCACCACAAAGGACACGAGGGACACAAAGCTGGTCGAGTATAGCTATAGAGAATTCACCACAAGGGACATGAAGGACACAAAGATTTGTGCAGGAATAGTGATTTTGAATAGGAACAAGGAGATTTGCGGCAGGACAAAAAAAGCAGCCTAAATTTCTACACGCCTGCTGTTGCCGAAACCTACATATAGGTATAAGTAAATGATACGAGACAGACGCATGAGATATGGCTGTGCCAGCAATACAATAATAGTACTGGTGATAAGGTAGTAATAAACACTGTTGTCTTTGTAAGAAATACCAAATATGGGAGCGTACCAGCAAAGGTTGAGGAAAAATAAAATCATGGTAAGTGCATAGTTGATGCCTCCCCCATTGTTTTTTTCTGATTTCATTTTCTGTCCGCAGATCTCACACTCATCTTTAAGAAACACCAACTCGCTCAAAGGGAATATACTTTTGTTGATGAATACATGGCTTTTCCGACAACTGGGGCATCTCATCATTAACATTGCCGGCACTAACATTGGCTTACTGTCTGCTGGATCCATTCTGCAAAAATAATTCTTTATATAGGATTATGCAGGAAAATATTGGAAGGAGATACTGACTAAACTAAAATAAGTTGAAATTACTCACCCTTGTTGATCAATGAATATATGGCTGTATCAATGAAATTGCCGTTTTTAAGGTGGTTCTCTTTGAAGTATCCCTCCCTTACAAAACCATGTGTTTCCAACAGCTTTTCGGAGGCAATGTTGCCGGGTGTGACCTGCGCCTCGATAGAGTGTAAACCCATATTATTAAATCCGTAAGCTACAACTGCTTTCAATGCTTCGCTCATAATCCCCTTGCGGTGATGAGCGGGATGTAGCAAATAGCCGACCTCTGCCCGGTAATGCTCTTTTATAAGCCGATGAAAACTGATGGTGCCAATGAAAGTGTGGTCGCCGACAAGCGTAATAGCCCATTCTATTCCTTCGTTATTGGCTATCATGTTTTGTATTTTCTCTATTAGCTGCTGGATATCCTCCTTCGATTTTGGGCGGGGACGATCTATATCTTTCATTACCACTTCGCTGCTGCGCAGGTAGTATAGTTCATTCACATCATCGGGAGTGGTCTTGCGAAGTAGTAACCGAGGAGTAGTGATAACAGGGAATGGTGTAAAATTGACAGAAAGCATGGTGTGCAGCGATATGATTGAAAACAAAATTAAGGAATGATCAGGGCAACGCGTTATGAGGATATTGATGATTTAACACAAAATTTTAAGAACCATAAGTTGAAAATTCACCACCTGCCTGCGGCAGGCAGGCTAAGGACACAAGGGACACAAAGTTTGTGTAATGAAACATATTAATGGACCGAAGATAAGCAAAATTGGAGTTCACAAAGTTCATGTAAACTGATATTAATCAATTTTTAGCTGGTGATTTTGATTTTAAATCGTTTGCACTAAAGGAATGATGACAAAACAAAACCAGCAACCAGAATATGCATAACTTTACAATATCCAACCATCAATATAAAACCATTGGCAAGAATAATAGCACTAGATATAGGCAAAAAACGCACCGGCATTGCTGTGACCGACCCATTGCAAATAATAGCTAGTGCGCTGGAAACAGTAGACACCAGCACACTGATAGGCTACCTGAAAAAATACATGTCAACTGAGGCTGTAGAAAAAGTGGTAGTTGGTTACCCACTCAACTTTGATGATTCGCCTACGGATGCCACACCTATTGTGGAAAAATTCATTCTGAAATTCGGGAATGTCTTTCCTGATATGCCGGTAATAAAAACGGATGAACGAATGACCTCGAAAATGGCATCGTATGAAATAGCAGGGATGGGACTGAGGAAAAAAGACAGGGAACAAAAAGAGCTGATAGACGCGGTAAGCGCCGTGATGATGCTACAGGAATACCTGGGATCAATTCAAAAGTGAAATTCATAGCATTATAAGTTATCGGTTATTTTTGCTTGTTTTACCATTTCAATCATTCGCAGCTGTGCTTATCTATAATCTATTTCTTGTTTTGTACCAATTCGGTGTGTGGGTAACATCCCTGAGCAACGACAAAGCGAAACGATGGATAGACGGCAGAAAAGGCTGGCGAAAAAACATGACCGCCAAACTGGTGACGGGCGAGAAAAGAATATGGATTCACTGCTCATCGCTGGGCGAATTTGAGCAAGGAAAACCGCTTATAGAGCTTCTGAAAGAGCAGTATCCTACCTATAAAATAGTGCTTACTTTTTTCTCCCCTTCGGGATATGAGGGCTGTAAAAATTATAATAAGGCAAACTATATTTTCTACCTGCCAATGGATAGCGCCACTGCTGCCAGAGATTTTATTAATATCACTCAACCATCGCTTGCAGTGTTTGTAAAGTATGAATTCTGGCACTACTACCTGAATGAGCTCAAAAAACGGCAGATACCTACCCTATTGGTTTCTGCAGCCTTCAGACCTGAGCAGGCATTCTTTAAATGGTATGGTGGTTTCTTCAGAAACATGCTGCAATGCTATACACACCTGCATGTGCAGGATGGTGTATCTGCAAAGCTGCTGCAGGCAATAGGCATTAGCAATAATGTAAGTGTGACAGGCGATACCCGTTATGACCGGGTAACCGCTATCTCTACCAATATCAAACCAATACCTGAGGCGGAAAAATTTAAGAGTAGTAACAAAATATTGATAGCAGGCAGTACCTGGCCTGAGGATGAAAATGTTCTCAAAGATTGTCCGTTACCTGCCGGCTGGAAACTGATAATAGCGCCACATGAGGTGGACGCAAAACACATAAAGCAGGTGCAGGTACTATTTGAAGACGATGGTGTTGCCTTGTTTTCGGAACTTTCAGAAAACACAACGTTGTACGACAGAAAAGTATTGATAATCGACAATATAGGTATGCTATCGAGCCTATATGCCTATGGCGATATTGCATATGTGGGGGGTGGTTTTCAGAAGGGGGGCATACACAATGTGCTGGAACCTGCGGCATTTGGTATACCGGTGGTAATAGGACCTGTGTATGAAAAATTTGTGGAGGCTACGAGCCTTGTAAAAGCTAAGGCAACATTTGCGGTAAATGATGCTGCTGAAGCACGCAACCTGATATCAAAACTAACCACTGATACGTCACTGAGAGCCTCGATAAGGGAAACCCTGCAAAAATTTATGCGGAAAAAGACAGGTGCGGCTGGAAAGATTATGGAGCAAGTGAAAAAAGATGGGCTGCTCTAAATAATACCATTTAACTACATGAAACGGCCTGCTATAATATTTCAAAAAAGGACGCAAAGAATCATAATCAGTAAAGTACGCGCAATTCCGATGGCTATCGGAAGCAAGCACTCAACATATAATATACGCTTAAATATAAATACAAAAATGTAGTAAGCTATGCATTGGGTGACCAAATTATCTTAAATACCATTTCGGGTGTTTTTTCACCAATAATTCATATGGTATGGCGCACCCTTCTTCCAACGCCTTGAGTCCCTTGCCGATTGGCGCAGCTAACCATCCGTTATATCATTTCACAAATCCGCTTTTATCATACAGCAATAACTGAAATACACCCATTTATAACAATTGTTTGTGCTGTTACGTTATTATCTTTGCAAACATAAAAAAATCAGCAACTCATGCCCGGAACAGAACTATTTGGTAACGAGGAAAGAAAAGAAATAAATGACGTACTGGAAACAGGTATACTGTTCAGGTATAACCACGATCAGCAGCGCAATGGAATATGGAAAGCCCGTGATTTTGAGGCGGAGGTTAAGAAGATAACCGGCGCTAAATATGCACATGCTGTATCGAGCGGATCTACTGCTATAGCTACGGCGCTGGCAGCTGCTGGTATAGGTACAGGCGATGAGGTGATTGTACCCCCGTTTACCTACATAGCCACCATAGAGGCGGTGCTGTTTGTAGGCGCGATTCCTGTATTTGCTGAGATAGATGAGACCCTGTGCCTGAGTGCTGCCGGAATAGAAAAAGCAATAACCAAAAAAACAAAGGCGGTATGCCTAGTGCATATGTGTGGAGGTATGGCTGATATGGATAGCATAATGGCTGTAATAAATGACTATAATCTGTTGTTGGTAGAAGATGCAGGACAGGCGTTTGCGGCCACCTACAAGGGTACCGCTACCGGCTTGTTTGGCATGGCAGGCAGCTACTCTTTCGACTTCTTTAAGATAGCCACTGCAGGCGAAGGTGGTGTGCTGGTAACCAATGATGAAGAAGTATACAAACTGGCAGACTCCTATAGCGACCACGGTCACGACCATGTGGGCAGCAACAGAGGCATGGAGCAGCACCCTATACTAGGATTCAACTACCGCATCAGCGAGCTGCACGCAGCAGTAGGTGTGGCGCAGACCCGCAAAGTGCCGCACATAAAGGAAGTGAACAGAAAACACAAACAACTGCTTACAGAAATACTATCAGCCACAGAGGGCGTTTCTTTTGCCACCCTACCCGACCCTGAGGGTGACTCTGCCACATTCCTGAACCTGCTGCTGCCCGATACGGAAACTGCAGGAAACACAGTAGCCGCATTCAACAAAGCAGGTGTAACCGGCTTTAACTATTGGTATACCAATATGTATCACTTCATCAACCAGTGGGACCATATAAAAAACCTGAAAACTGCATCTAAACTACCAGTTGAGGTACTTGGACATTCGCAGGACTACCTGACAATGGAGTTGCCAAAATCGCAGGAGGTAATAGGCAGACTCATTTCGTTTGGTATACGCTGCACATGGACGGAAGATGAAGTAAAGGCACTGGCAGGCAAAATAGCCGATTGTGTAAAAAGTGTAACGGCTGTAAGTGCATAGTTATCACTAAATTTGGTATAAAATGGAAAACATCACGCTATATAACAAATTATCTGCTCTACCAGACCAGATGAAGACAGAAGTAGCTGACTTTATTGACTTCTTAGTTTCGAAAGCTAAAACTGAAAAACAACGGGCTACTTCACACACTCCAAAATTTGGTAGCGGTAAAGGTATGTTTACAATGCAACCAGACTTCGACGAACCTTTGGAGGATTTTAAAGACTATATGTGCTAATGAACTACTTATTAGATACACATACTTTAATATGGTTTCTCAATGGCGATTCGGCAATGTCTGCCAATGCAAGAAAGCTGATTGAACATAAGAATGCAAAAAACTTTGTAAGCATTGTGAGTATATGGGAAATCGCAATTAAAATAAGTTTGGGAAAATTGAACATACATGTGCCAATGGAACAGCTACCGGTTCAAATCAACAATAATGGTTTTGAGTTGTTGCCAGTGGCATTTGAAGACACAATAATGATATCTAAACTTCCTTTTCATCACAGGGATCCTTTTGATAGATTGCTAATAGTGCAAAGTATAACGAACAATCTATCACTGATTTCAAAGGATCCCCAGTTTTCCCAATACGGAATAAAGACACTTTGGTAAACTATTATTCGACTATGTTCAAGAATTTCAAAAATATAGATAAGGTTGTATTTGGCAGGGGGAGTTTCTCTATGCTGGAAGGGATACTGGAGGAAAGGCGGAATGAAAACAGCCGCTTTTTTCTGTATGTGGTAGACAACTTCTTTAAAGGTAAAGACCTTGAAAACCGTTTGCCTGCAAAAGACGGGGACATAATTCGCTTTATAGATGTAGACCCCAATGAGCCTACCACGGAGCAGATAGATGAACTGCGTGATGAGGTGCTGCAAAATCATGGACTACCTGCCGGAGTAATAGGCATAGGTGGCGGCAGCATTATGGATATAGCCAAGGCAGTCTCGCTGATGTTTACCAATGAGGGTTCATCGACCCTTTATCAGGGTCTGAATCTGATAAAAAAACCCGGAATTTACCACCTGGGCATACCTACGATATCAGGCACGGGTGCAGAGGTTTCTATGACTGCGGTACTTACCGGCCCGGTAAAAAAACTGGGTCTAAAATGCGACTGGACCATCTTCAATCAGGTAATACTGGACTCAGAACTGACTGCGACAGTACCAGTGGATAAATGGCTGTATACCGGTATGGATACCTACATACACTGTATAGAGTCTGAAATGGGTACACTGAACAATGCCTACAGCCATGCTTATGCAGAGCAGGCTCTGAAGCTATGCAGGGAAATATATCTGGGTGACAATGCCGGGCAAAACCCTGAAAATGACGACAAACTGATGGTAGCCAGTATGATGGGTGGCCTTAGCCTTACGTACTCAGAAGTTGGGGTGTGCCATGCACTTTCATACGGCCTTTCTAAAATACTGGGGGAGAAACATTGTTATGCTAACTGTCTGGCGTTTCAGCATTTGGAAGACTATTATGGTGAAGGGGTAAAAGAACTAAAACAAATGCTCAAAACCCACAACGTATACCTGCCAACCGGACTCAGCAAAACATGGACAGATGAGCAAATAACAGCGATGGCAAATGTAGCTTACAACTTGCCACACATGTGGAACCACGCAATAGGCGCAGACTGGAAAGAGAAAGTAACAATTGAAACTATAGAAGATTTGTATAGGAGGATGTAATTTGTTAGTAGAAAGTTCAAAGTAAAAAGTTCAAAGTAAAAAGTTCAAAGTAAAAAGTAGAAAGTAGAAAGTAGAAAGTAGAAAGTAGAAAGTACCGATAAACAATAATGATTAACTGAATAAACTATAAATAAATGAGTGCTAAAAAAGTAATGGTTGGGAATATAGAGTGTGGCGGAGATGAGCTCTTCCTGATATCGGGACCATGTGTGATAGAGGATGAAATGATAATGATGAAAACAGCCGAAAAGCTGAAGGAAGTAAGCGCAAAACTGAACATTCCCATCATTTACAAATCATCGTTCCTCAAAGACAACCGCAGCAGCCTTAGCTATTACGATGGACCGGGGATAGATAAAGGACTTGCTATACTTGCCAAAGTGAAGGAGCAGTTTGGGTTTACTTTACTTACTGACATACACTATCCTGACCATGCAGCACCTACTGCAGAAGTCTGCGATGTACTACAGATACCTGCCTACCTGTGTATGCAGTCGGGCCTGATGGTAGCTGCTGCCAAAACCGGCAAAGTAGTAAATATAAAACATGGACAGTTTCTGGCACCAGACAATATGAAGCACCCTGTAGCAAAATGTATAGCCGCAGGAAACGATCAGATAATACTCACTGAGCGTGGATACACAATGGGATATAATGACCTGGTGGTAGACCCACGCAGCTTTTACCATTTGAGGGAAATAGGATACCCTGTGGTATTCGACATCACCCATGCTATCAGAAAATATGGCATACCCAGCGCCGATGCTAAAGGCGGTGCAAGGGAGTTTCTACCTGTACTTAGTCGTGCGGGAGTAGCCTCGGGTGTAGATGGCATCTTTATAGAAACACATCCGGAACCGGAGAAAGCGCTATGCGATGCTGCCAGCCAGCTAAGTGTTTATGCGCTGGAAGAGTTCCTGAAACCACTGATAGAATTACACGCTATAGAAGTAAAATACAGAGGGTAATCGCTACTGCCCCATACCTCCAATAAGCAGCTAAACATTACCGTTACAAACTGAAAAGTCCCGTTCAGCATCTGCTGAACGGGACTTTTAGTTTATGCTTTAACTACTATTATTTCCTCACAACAAAGTGCAGTGCTTTGCGCTCTGCTCCTATGCTGATGTTGAGCAGGTACATGCCATTTGCCATGTTGTTGCTCAGCAGTATCTGCTCATTCAGTACACCATTAGTTGCTGTAGCTGCAGCGCGGTATACCACCTGACCCAA
>JAIOYR010000116.1 GCA_021740995.1 Taibaiella sp. | reverse complement strand
GACCACCCTGGTCGCCGGTAAAGATGACACCTGGTATAACCTGCAGGTACTGTGCCAGGTCGGGCTCGCCACCTGCGCTGGGCAGCATCTTCAACTGACGGGGAGTAACCGTGGTAACCCCTGTGTTGATACGGGTTATCTTTTCTGTCTTACGACCCGATATTTCTACTTCCTTCAGTTCTTTGTCCTGACGGGTCATCATAATCTGTTTGGTGACTATTGCTTCGGGTAGGAGGTTGACATCGGTGATACTGCTATCGTAACTTACAGCAGTAACCAAGAGCCGGTAGCTACCTGCCGGAAGAGAGATAGAGAAGTAACCATTTACGTCGGTTTGCACGCCGGTTTTGGCGTTTGTTACCGATACGTTTGTGTAAATCATGGGTTCGCCGGTTTTTTTGTCATATACAAAACCTTTGATAGTACCATTAGTGCTTTGTGCACCAGCCAGAAAGGGTAATAGTAAGATAAAAGCAGCCACGAGGCTAATGCTTTTTTGCATAAAAATAATATTTTAAAAAGGTAATAATATGACCCATGCCCATGGTAGTCACACAATGGCACAAGTTCGACAAAGATAGGAATAACCCTATGGGATACAAAAGCTATAATTTTGTGAAAGTTTTGAGGCGCCCGCCTGCTCACAGCCGGCGCCAAATGAGATAGGAGCTAGGTTGAGCGAAGAAGCTATGTGTGAACTCACCCTGTTTTTCACCCTTTTTTATCTTGGGTACAAACGTTTAATGTAAGTTTTATAACATTTCTTTTTTTCTTTTTGAAAAGCTGTAACAAAAGCGCTACTTTAACGATATACTATCTTCAAACCAACTACAATGTTGCAGATTTCCAACCTTTCCAAGACGTATCCGAATGGTGTACAGGCACTTAAGGATGTTACATTAAATATATCAAACGGTATGTTCGGGTTGCTGGGACCTAACGGTGCCGGCAAGTCTACGCTGATGCGCACCATAGCTACCCTGCAGGATGCGGATAGCGGCAGCATTACCTTTAACGGTATAGACATATTGACCCAAAAGCAAGAGCTAAGGAAAACACTGGGCTATCTGCCTCAGGAGTTTGGGGTGTACCCCAAAGTGTCGGCAGAGGAAATGCTGCATTACATAGCCAGGCTCAAAGGGATTACCAACGACAATGAGCGTAAAGAGCTGGTAAAAGCGCTACTGGAGCAGGTGAACCTATATAACCACCGTACCAAGTATCTGGCTGGTTATTCCGGCGGCATGAAACAGCGTTTCGGGATAGCGCAGGCACTAATAGGCAATCCTGCCCTTATAATAGTCGATGAGCCCACAGCCGGGCTGGACCCCGCTGAGCGCCTGCGTTTCAATAATCTGCTGAGCGAGATAGGAGAAAATATAGTGGTGATACTATCTACACATATAGTAGATGATGTGAATGAGCTATGCAACGATATGGCTATTATAGCCGGTGGCAAGGTAGTGCAAAGAGGGAACCCCGAGGCCCTGCTCAACAGTTTTGAGAACAGAATATGGAGCAAGCGTGTGGCCAAGGATGAGGTAGCAAGCTATCAGAAAGACTACAAGCTGGTATTATCAAAGCTATCCGGTGGCAAGATGGTCGTGCATGTATACAATGAAACAGACCCCGGTAATGGGTTTGCGCCAGAAAAGGCAACACTGGAGGATATATATTTTGCAAACATTGTGTGAGGGTTAATTAGGCAACTTCTTAATTGGTTAAAAGGGTAATAGGTTAAATAGCGGATTGGTTTACGAGCCAATGGTGATTTGATACTTACAGCGGGAAGAGGTTTAGGTAATTATAAAAAAACGAAAATATGTTTGGTTCTATTTTTTCATTTGAGGTAAGGCGGCTGATGCGTTCACCTTCTACCTATATATACTTTGTGGTACTGATGGCGGTGACGTTCTTTGTAGCGTTGCTGGCTGGCGGTACATTTCCCGAGGCTAAGTTCAGTTTTGGTGGAGAAAAGATTTATGCCAATTCACCATTGGTGATTGATGCGTTTTTTGCTGCTGTCAATAACTATATCGGTCTTATCATTCTGGTTGCTATCGTAGGCAATGCGGTACTTAAAGATTTTAAGTACAACACGTATTCTATGATATTTACTACGCCTATTTCCAGGTTCGATTATCTGGCAGGGCGTTTTGCTGCTGCTATGCTGGTGGCTATGTTTATACTTAGCGGGCCTGCTTTTGGTATGATGATAGGTTATGCTACGCCATGGGTAAACCAGGAGCGGATCGGAGCTTTTATGTTGCTGCCGTATATACAGACCTATTGGCAGACAATAATTCCTAATGCGCTTATATGTGGTACTATCTTCTTTGCTGTTAGCCTTATATCCCGAGACATATTTGTTATCTGGTTGTCGCTGATTGTGTTTTTTGTAGCCACAGGCGTATCCCGGTCTATATTCAGTAAACTCGACTTTCAGACAATTGCAGCCTTTGCTGACCCTATGGGAGATTTTGCAAAGCGCACGCTCACAAAATACTGGAGTACATATGAGAAGAACCATCTGGTAATTCCTATGAAAGGATTGTTCTTGTACAACAGGCTTTTGTGGATGGCTATTACTGCGGGTATCTGGGCCATAGGGTATTCATTCTTTTCTTTCTCATCGGCACCCAGAAGGATATCATTTAAAAAAACAAAAGTGGCAGACAGCAGCAAGATAACCTTTGTACCTGCCTTTTTTCATAAAGATTTATTGCCCAAGGTGCACCCGGAATACAGCACAGGTGCTATGCTGAAAAACCTGTGGGGGCTATCGGTAAACGAGTGTAAAACACTTTTGAGGAACGTGTATTTCCGAATCATACTGCTGTTTGGTATGTTGTTCCTGTTTATTGCCTCTTCTCAGATAGGGCAGATATACGAAACCACCACTTTCCCGGTTACTTATCAGGTAGTAGAGAGTCTGGGCGGGACATTCACACTGTTTATTGTAATTCTCACTATCATGTTTGGTGGCGAGATAGTGTGGCGCGACCGTGAGTTCAGGATGAGCAATATTACAGATGCACTACCGGTACCCAACTGGGTGTTTTATCTGAGCAAGCTTACCGGGCTGATGTTTATGCAGGTAATACTCCTCACCGTAGTGATGGTATGTGGTATCATAGTGCAATTGTCGAAGGGGTATACGCAGTTGGAGTTAGGGCTGTACATAAAGTACATTTATGGTTTCGGGCTGGTAGACTTGTGGATGCTGGCTATTTTATCCGTGTTTGTTCAGACACTGGTGCGCAATAAATTTCTGGGCTATTTTATTGTCTCCCTTTTCTATTTCTGGAACAGCACTTTTGCGTTCCTCGTACTGAAGCATAATTTATTCATATTTTCTTCAAATCCGAGTGTTACTTACTCTGCTATGAACGGATTTGGTCATGTGACCTGGCCTTATATTATCTTTAAGCTATACTGGGGCGGGTTTTGTATGGCACTTGCAGTGCTGTCGAGCCTGATGTGGGCCCGTGGTACTGAAAAAAGCCTGAAACTTCGTTTTGCTGATGCACTGCATAGGGCTAACAGAAAATCGTGGATGGTATTTGCAGCATCATTAGTGGTGTTTGTGGTTTGTGGTGGTTTTATCTATTACAATACCAATGTGCTAAATGAATACCAGACAGATTTTGAACAACAGAAGGAGCAGGTATACTTTGAAAAGCAGTATAGTAAATTCAGGAAAACACCACAGCCAAAGATAGCCGGGGTGAAGCTGAATGTAGACCTGTACCCATACGAGCGGGGACTACATGCTGCAGGTACTTTCCTGCTACAGAACAAAACAAGTATGCCTATAGACTCTGTGCATGTGGTGCTGCAGCGGAGCATAAAGCTAAAATCCATATCTCTGAGCCGCCCTGCAAAAATGGTGTTTCATGACAGTACGGTTACTTATCGGATATTCAGGCTGGCGCAACCATTGCTGCCAGGCGATACGGTGACGCTGGCATTTAGTTTAGATATGGTGACTGAGGGTTTCCAACATGGCTTTACCGGACTCAGCACACCTTTGTACAATGGTACCTTTGTAAATAATCAGAATTTCCTGCCATCTATAGGCTATAACCCCCAATTTGAACTGAGCGACAACAGCGACAGGAAGAAACACGGTCTTGCCTACAGGCCTACAGCCAATAAAATAGATGATACTGCGGCATTGCAACGCAACCTGTTTACTGCCGATGCAGACTTTATAACCTTTGAGGCTACAGTAAGCACTGTGCCCGACCAAATAGCAGTAGCACCCGGTTATCTGCAAAGAGAATGGACAGAAAAAGGCAGGCGATATTTTCACTACAAAATGGATAGTAAGATTCTCAATTTCTATTCCTTCCTTTCGGCGAGGTATAAGGTGAAGCGGGAGCAATGGAATGGCATAAATCTGGAGATATATTACCACCAGGGACATGAATATAATCTGAACCGCATGCTCCACAGCATAAAACAGTCTTTGGGGTACTATACTGCTGTTTTTTCTCCCTATCAGCACAAGCAGGTAAGGATACTGGAGTTTCCCCGTTATGCATCATTTGCACAGTCATTTCCCAATACTATACCGTTCTCAGAGGGTATAGGTTTTATAGCCAATGTCGATGACAGCAGTAAGGAGCAGGTAGATTATCCGTTTTATGTAACGGCACATGAGGTAGCTCACCAGTGGTTTGCGCATCAGGTTGTGGGTGCTGATGTTGAGGGGTCTAATATACTCTCAGAGTCGCTGGCACAATATGGCTCTATAATGGTGCTGGAGCGGGAATATGGCGAAGACAGGCTGCGCAAGTTTTTGAGAATAGAAATGGACAATTATCTGAGAAGCCGCTCAGGTGAATCTGAAAAAGAAAAGCCATGGGCTTATGCCGATGCGGGGCAGGGGTATATACTGTATCAGAAGGGCGGAATACAGATGCACGCACTCAACAAATATCTGGGCGAGGATAGCATGAACCATGCCGTAAAGCGATTTATAGAGCAGTATGCGTTCAAAGGACCTCCCTATCCCACTACTATGGATCTGGTAGCATCTATTCGTCAGTCAACACCCGATTCGCTGCAGTATTTTGTAACTGATGCATTTGAGAAGATAACGATTTATGACAACAAGCTGACTGCTGCCGTAGCGAAGAAGGAAGGCACACAGCAGATGGTAGAGCTAACCGTAGACGCCACCAAATGGTATGCAGATAGCACAGGCAAAGAAACCAAGGCGACAGGAAGTAACTATATAGAAGTGGGGATATACAAGGACCGAAAAACACTGGTAAGCGTAAACAGGTACAAACTTGCACCGGGCATTTCCAAACTAAGCATACCTGTAAGTGAAGCCCCATATAAAGTAGTGCTGGACCCAAGGCTGCTGCTGATAGATAAGAAACTGGAGGATAATGAGTTTAAGCTGGCTAAGGATGAAAAAAGTAAAGCGAAAGCTTCAAAAAGGTCTTCGGTAAAGACGAAAAAGGTGTAGTAGCGTGTAATATTGTATTATTTGGTTTTATATGACCTGCAATTTCCATATCAAATGGCGGTCACTCATCTGCATTTGAATTAAAAGTTATAACTTAGTCAACTAATTTTACACTTTTATTTTTAAATACTGGTCAGGATGCGTTTGAATGTTTGCAGTTTTGTAAAAACTCTATTGATATTAGTTGCTTCGTGTAGTTCGATATTGGTGTTTGGTCAGCAGGGAGGGAGCGATAATTCCGTAATAAGCATTACCCGCAACAGTGCTGATAACACACCGAAATCTATTTCATTTTCCAACACAGCCAATTGGCAGCAGAGTCAGGCTCAGGAGCTCTTCCGGCAATATCTGGGAATAACGGCTGGTAGCGACCTGGCCATGGTGCTGAAAAATACCCTGACCACAAAGAATAATACGACTACTGCCCGTTTTGAACAGTATTACAAAGGTATAAAGGTGGCGTTTGGTGGCTACACACTTTCCGGCAAGGACGGGAAGGTGAACTTTATGACCGGTAATTTTTATGCTCCGGCAGATAATCCTTCTTCAACTCCTGTGCTTACATCTGCAGCTGCTTTCTCAAAAGCCTTACAATTTGTAGGTGCAGATAAATATAAATGGCAGAACCCTATAGAAGAGGCACACATAAAATCTGAGACCGGAAAAAGTGATACATCTTATCTGCCGAAAGGTAAGTTGGTATGGGTAGAGGACCTGAGGAGCGGGCAGAAAGACCACAAGCTGCATCTTGCCTGGTCTTTTGATATTTATGCAGAGGAGCCGCTAAGCCGGCAGGAGGTGTTTGTGGATGCTGCTACTGGTAGGGTATTGTTTGCCAATCAAATGTTGAAGCATACTGCAGCATCAGGCGGATCCAAGTATAGTGGTATAGTGCCTTTTCAGAGCAGTTTTGTGGCAGGTACTTATCGGTTGTATGACTCTACCAGAGGTAATGGTGTGCATACCCGCAATATGAATAATGGTACCAGTTATGGTGCTGCAACTAACTTCACCAGTGCTACCAATACATGGCCCAATGCGCCTGCAAATGACATAGCACTGGATGCCCATTGGGGTGGTGCTGTTGTATATGATTACTTCCTTACACAGCATGGCAGGCTAAGCTGGGATGGACTCAACGGTATCATGCTACAGTACGTTCACTACGGTACTAACTATAACAATGCATTCTGGAATGGTACGGCGATGACCTATGGCGATGGTTCGGGGTTTGCGGCGGGTGGCTTCTCGCCACTTACCAGCCTGGATGTAACGGCACACGAAGTGGGACATGGTGTGTGCCAGGCTACCTGCGACCTGATATATGAAAGTGAGCCGGGCGCACTCAATGAGGCTTTCAGCGATTGCTGGGCTGCTACCATAGAACACTGGGCTGATCCGGGTGAAACCGATGCAATGCCTAAGGCGCACTGGGAGATAGGCGAGGAGATAGGAACCGAGCCACTCCGCAGCATGAATACGCCAATTTTGCAAGGCCAACCTGACACCTATGGTGGAACTAACTGGTTTAATGTAGTGGCTTGTGTGCCCAGCGGAGGAAACGATTATTGTGGTGTGCACCGCAATAGCGGACTGATGAACTACTGGTATTACCTGCTGGTAAACGGCGGAATCGGAACCAACGATAATGGCGATGACTATGTAGTGAATCCGCTGGGATGGGCGAAGGCCGCGATAATCCTGTATGAATCAGAGATTGTATTGTCGAGTGTGGCAGATTATGCAGATATGCGCATTGCTTCTATTAATGCGGCAAATATGCTGTACGGACCTTGTTCGCCTGAAGCGCAGTGTGTAACGAGCGCATGGTATGCAGTAGGTGTTGGTGCTGATTATATGCCATGTGCGCCACAGATTGCATTTACGGTGCCCTCTGTAAGGATAAGCGAGCAGGTGACCGCTGCTGCCTGCCCTGCCAGCAAAACATTAAACATTGGTTTGCGTCCTAATGGGCCGGTGATAGCCGGCGGCAGCCCGGTGGCCAATATAGTAGTTGCGAGTTCTACTGCAGTATTGGGTGTAGATTATACACTCAGTGCCACCAGTGTTACTTTCCCCGCAGGCGACACATCCACAAAGTATGTAACGATGACCATTTTTGATAATGGTGCCGTAAATGACAATAAACAAATTGACCTTGCATTCACAGTGGCTCCTATGGGTAGTGGTGCAGTGATTGCGCCGTTCAATGATACTATGACCATTTTCATTGACAACAATGACAGTATACCACATGCAGGTGGTGTGCTGTATCCTTTGCTGAATGCAGGGATACCTGTAATGAGTAATTTTACGTCTCCGTTTTATGGCAGCAGGCGCAGAGCCCGATCTCAGTTTTTGCTGTATGCCAATGAATTGACTGCTGCCG
>JAIOYR010000115.1 GCA_021740995.1 Taibaiella sp. | reverse complement strand
AGGTGGTGCCCATAAAATAGTTAAAATAGGATTGGTTCCGTATAAGGCTGCATGTAGTGTTGCCGTATCACCTATACTGCAAATCTTGATAGTATCTGCCAACTCCAAAGAGTCGCACGACGGAGCGATTATCGATCCACACATATCATACTTTGCAATGTACACATCTGACCCTCCCAGACTGCTCAATGGCCACGTACCGGCAGTTGGATCAAAATCTGTTCCAGCACCGCCAAACTGACCAGTAGTGTATATTTCGCCTGCCTCGCTATGTGCATTACTGTACCCCCAGTCATTTAAGCCCGGTGTACCTGTGCGAAACGCACAAATATAGTTGCCATCAAGATCATATCTGGCAAGGAATATATCTGAAAGCCCGCTACTCGTAAGACTATTCACTGCAGGACTGGCATCAAAATCAACCGTATTGGTAAACCAACCTGTCACATACACGCTGTTATCAAAAACGTCAATTCCTGCCCTGCTGATGTCGTCACCCACACCTCCGTGTATTTGCCCCCATTGGTATATCCCATCGCTATTGAATTTGGCTACGCTTATATCCATATTTGTACCGCCACCAGGTGCCGTTACCGTAGACGTACCTGGCGATAATGGGTCAAATGTCAGACTGGCACCTGTCTCCCATCCGGATACATAAATATTGTCTGACCCATCAAGTGCAATACTGCCAAATTCATCATCAGGTCCGGGTCCATTAATAGCTTTTACGAATACAATATTACCCGCCGTATCATACTTGGCTATCAGTGCATCTATATCAGTAGATCCGCCAAGTGTTGACAGCACATAGGGCGCAGCCCATGGCCTGAAGTTGGCGGTGCCCTTAAACTGCCCGCATGCGTATACAAAACCGCCGCTGGCTTGTAAACCCCTTAAAACCGTTGCCACTGCTCCCACTCCGGGCTCCCCGAAAGCATGTCCCCAGATTACTGTACCGGCCGGATCGTATTTTATAAGATATGCGGTACCTTCTGTAGCAGAACTGAATGTGATAGAAGTCGAAATAGTCATAGTGGAGTTATACTCTCCACTTACATAAATGCAACCCAACTCATCAATAGTCAGTCCTTCGGCATAATCGTATACAGTGGGACCACCTAAACTTTGAGCCCATTGAAAAACGCCGGTGGAAGAATACTTGGCAACAAACCCTTCCCCGTAATTGATAGGGCCAGTACCTCCAACAGAAGTCAGTATGCCCAATCCAGGACCCGGATCAAAATCTGCACTGGTTTGATAAAAACCAACCATAACGACATTCCCGAAAGGATCAAATCTAACATTATACCCGCCATCATTGGTGCTACCGCCAATGCCAAACCCCCAATTAAATGCCCCCGAAGATGAATAAGTAGCAATAAATATATCAGTCAAACCATTACTTGTAATATTTGCTACTCCTGGACCCGGATCCAAGTCCATCGTTCCAGAAAATCTACCGGTTACACAAAGTGTTCCATCTGGTCCTACGGCACAAGAATAGCCACCATCCTGATTAGGACTGGCAACTATACCACCAATATTAAATGCCCAAAACGGCGACTGCGCAAAAGATTGAAAACAAGCTGAAATCAGGAAGAAAACTAAGTATATTTTTTTCATATAGGTGCATTACGTAGGCAATTACAAATTTAATAACGCTTTATCAAAAAACTGCTGTTTTGCGTTATTTTTAGAACTTTAGGAAATTATATACTGCTGAAAAATCACTTTCAAGTTCCGGCTATTAATAAAGACACCAATATGGCGGTAATAGTTGGTTTACAAAGGCATTTATCCCGAAAACTTAATACAAAAACGATAAAAACGGTAGAATTGCCGACGATGAACCATTGTACCTTTACATTCGTGATCAAACGACGGGCTTAAATCCCATATTTTGAATACCCTAAATTGTTATACATTGACTCGAACTTGCCTTTTTTACACCATACTGCTGCTGCTGCTAAACGGAACTACCCAGGGACAACAGGCCATTGTGGGCACATATAATCTGCGATACGATAATATGAATGACGGCGACAATAAGTGGGCCAACCGTAAAACAGTGCTAATTTCTTTGATTCGTTTTTATGATTTTGATATTCTTGGTACTCAGGAAGGATTGACCAACCAGTTAAATGACATAAATGAGGAATTGGATTATTATAATAGATACGGCGTTGGGCGAGATGACGGGATTGACGCAGGCGAACATTCATCGATATTCTTCAAAAAAGACAAATTTACGCTTACAGCCAAAGGCGACTTCTGGCTCTCTGAAACTCCCGATAAACCATCCTTGGGATGGGATGCCACTTGTTGTAACCGTCTTTGCACCTGGGTGCGGTTGTTGGACCAACAAAGCGGCAATTCCCTGTTTGTCTTCAATGTACACTACGACCACGAAGGGACGGTAGCAAGGGATGAAAGCAGCAAACTTATACTGAAGAAAATCAGCACTATAGCCGGAAACGATAGGGTGATATTGACAGGCGACTTCAATGCAGGACATCAAGACCAATGCTACCTCACTTTGGCCAAATCCAGCTTATTGAAAGACACCTACGAAAAAACGGCAAACCCATTTGCTTTCAATCCGTCGTTCAATGATTTTGGGAAAAACCTGAAAAGCACTGAAATTATAGACCATGTATTTGTTAGTGAACAAATCAAAGTCACCAAATGGGGCATGCTTACCGATAGCTATCAAGGCAAGTACCCATCAGACCACTTCCCTATAATGGTTGAAATTCAATACTAAATATCAAAAAATGATTAGTTCCTGTATTCCTTCAAACCTACTTCAAGACAATCCATCGCCTTATTAATGTCATCTTCATTGAGCACATAGGCAAGGCGAACCTCATCCCTACCCTGCCCCGGAGTAGCATAAAACCCTGCGGCAGGAGCCAGCATTACCGTTGCACCCTCGTGTGAAAAGTGCTCCAGCAACCATTTACAAAATTTTTCGCTGTCTTTAATTGGCAAGCGCGCGATAGCATAAAAGGCACCACCCGGAACCGGGCATTCTACGCCCTCCATTGCCTGCAGACGCTTCACCAGCAAATCTCTGCGGGCGGTATATTCTGCATGCACTTTACTGAAATAATCTGCTGGAAGGTCAACTGCAGCCTCTCCCATTATCTGCGCCAGAGATGGCGGACTGAGACGTGCCTGCGCAAATTTCATGGCCGCCTTGATAACTTTGGCATTTTTAGTTACAAACGCACCTATACGGCCACCACAGGCACTATATCGCTTTGAAATAGTGTCCAGAAGAATAGCATGATTCTCCATACCAGTCAATGTTAAAGCGGAAATGTGCTTTTTACCGTCGTAACAAAACTCCCTGTAAGCCTCATCACTAAATAAAAACAAATCATACTTAAGGCAGATCTCTTTCAATATTTCCAGTTCCTCTGCACTGTACAAATATCCGGTAGGGTTATTAGGATTGCATATCATTATCGCCTTGGTGCGCGATGTAATGGCTTTTTCAAACTCATGTATCTCGGGAAGCGCAAATCCATTATCAATAGACGATGGAATAGGAACAACCTTTACGCCAGCACTAATTGCAAATCCATTGTAATTGGCGTAAAATGGCTCTGGAATAATGATCTCATCACCCGGATCCATACATGCCATTATAGCAAACGATATTGCCTCTGAGCCACCTGTAGTAACAATAATGTTTGATGGAGTAACATTTATATTATTTCTCTTGTAATATAATGAAAGCTTTTTTCTATAACTTTCATAACCTGCACTGGGACTATATGCCAACACCTTGATATTGGCATTACGCACAGCATCCATCACCGCTTTCGGGGTCTCAATATCAGGCTGCCCAATGTTGAGGTGATACACTTTCGTACCCCGTTTCTTCGCCGCATCGGCAAACGGATTTAACTTGCGAATCGGCGAAGGTGGCATTTGTCCACCGCGGATAGAAATAGAAGGCATGGGCGCAAAGGTAAATGCAAAATTGAGAAGTAAAACATTTTTTGAAAAACCTTCATATTTTTTTATAAACTAAGTAAAACAGACTACTAATAAGCAATTTACGATCATCAATTGCTATGTCTTAAAACCCAATTCCCATTCCAAATTCGGCATATTCTGCTACCACACCATGCGTGTTGAGGAAAGCAGAAATAAATAATTCCTTACCTACACCTTTTTCCCGTGAAATCAAATAATATTTACCGCCCATTTTTTGATACACTGGATCAAAATCCAGAAAAGTCTGCCTGTAATAAACACCAACCATGCCCACAAGGCCCAGCCTTCCAATTATATACTCACCGCCGGCAAAAATTCCACCATCCCATGCATGTTGTTTTTCCTGACCATACTCTACACCATAGTTAATGAGAAAAGCATAGACATCCTTGTGATAAGCGGCGTCCACGCCAGCAAAAAGCTTCTTCTTTCCTTTGAACCTCTTGCTTACATAAACGGCGCCAATATACGCAGGTTCTACAGGGTTGCCCTTTGCACGGGCTTCTTTGTGAGAAAGCCCAAACCGTGTCTCCACCAACCACCGGTTTTTCATTTCGGGTAACGGAGCCGATATCCGGCAAGGCGCGGAACTACCTGGAAAATACCTGAAGCCTATATGCCCGCCAACCATATTCACCCCTAAATTGGGTTCCCTGTACAACGCATTTGAGATATGGGTAAGATTCACACCTGCCTGAAAATCCCAGTGTGGATTGATGTGCCACCTGACATCTGTCATAAACACACCAAATGCATTGAGGTGAGTACTTACGGCAGTATTGAGTGTATCGTATGTAGGATAGGCCTGATATTTTTTCGTCACATAGGCCAAACCAACACCAAACCGGATTGTCCATTCCAGAGATTTACCCTTGATAATGGGCACCTGCAAATTGGGATAGGCGCCCACACACTTACCAAAAATATGCTTGCTCCTGTAGTCGGTGTAGAGTATCCCGATTCCCGTTAGCGGATATCCACACAGTTGTTGCCACGGTTTTGTGCCGCATGATTGCCAAACGAGATTGGCATCAAACCCAAGTGAGTATGCAGGTACAGGTGCGGTGAACTTGGCTGAATGCCGGATAATTCGTCCAACTATAATATTACAATCAACCCCAAATCCATTATGACTCGCTGTGTCGTCAGCGGCAAACGCACCAATTGTAAAGAACAATGTCGCTACCCAAAAACAGAATACACGGCGCATATTCAGGGAAATTTGCATAAACATAAATTATCACTAGCCAAACAGATACTCACCGCTGTTTTTACAATACAAAATACTCCAGCCAAAATACGTAAATACTATTCCAACGTAAAATTCGAATAATATTGCTTGGACGTTGCCTCCCACTTTTTCGCTTCTACCATATTTCCCAGCTTTTGATAAGACAAAGCTATGTATGGAATATCCTTTATCGCATTTTGCTGATCCATCTGAATCTCCTTATTTACCGTCTCGATAGTTGCAGCATACTGACCAGAAAAATAATACGATCTGGCGAGGTTGGTATAGGCATTGAAATAGCCTGGATTTAGCGTTACTGCTTTTTTAAAGTACTCCACAGCTTCTGCATATCGTTTAGTATTCAACAATATTGCTCCAATATTGTTGATTGTATTGGCATCATCGGGATGCTCCTTTAATATGGCTTTATAAAAATACTCAGCAGAATCATACTTATTCATCATAAAGTATGCCATACCTATTTCTGAAAATACATCGAGATTTCCCGGCTCAAACTCCATCAACTTGCGGAAGTTGATCACTGCAGAGTCATACTGTTTCAGCTGGTTATAGCAGCGGGCCACATTCAGGTAAGCATATTTAAAGTTAGGGTTATACTGCATTGCCAACTGAAAATATGGAATCGCCTCTCTATACCTGCCTGCTGTAAGCAACACACTACCCAGGTTATTATTGGCAGTAAAGTTGCTGGGGTTCATACTCAATGCAAGTTTATTGTATTTCACTGCCGAGTCGGGACTCCCCTTTCTGTCATATATCCGGGCCATTTCCACATATAGGTCTGCATAGTCGGGATAGATTTCCAGACCCTGTTTCAGATAAGAGATAGCCTCATCATCAATCTTCAACTTCTTCAATGTGTCTGGCTCCTGCAAATACACCTCCTCAGCAAGTGCAGATGCAACATTGTGATATAGGCGGCAGTCATTGGGCGACCGCTTCACATCTGCCTTATACAAGGTTACATTATCTTTCCACTCAGCATTTCGCGCCACTGTCTGCCCTGCATATAACAAGCACAATGGGGCAAGAACAGCCATTACCTTTGTGTTCTTTAGCACACTCAGCTCGGCATCTTTAGCCTTGATGATCCAGTGTTCTATAGCTAGTGCCATGAGTAAACATGTGCCAGCCGATGCAAAGAATGCAAAACGTTCGGCCAGTTCAGCGCCCATCAGAAAAGGAAAATTCGAAAAAAGGAAAATTGTTGCCAGATAAAACAAAATACCGAATGCCCATGGATCTTTCTTGTTCTTCAAGAATCTGGTGACCATAAAGTAGATCATAGCCACATATGCAAGGAGTGATAACCAAAACCATATACTGGAGAAATCTGCGAATGGGATACTATTGAACGAATAGGTGCTCAGCAAAGGATAAGGCACAACCATCAGCTTCAGGTAAATCCCCATTACCACCACCTTAGTTGCAAACAATGATACTGCACTAGGCGCGCCTGAAAGCGCATTATCAATAAACTCCACCGTTGTAGCTGGTTGGTTGGCATCATAGGCATCTAATACCGATGACCTGATTGCCATAAAAATCCCAAATGCCACGATAGTAATACCAGAAATATATACAGCCCGCTTTCTGTCCTTGTCCTTGTAAAAAAAGAAGAGAATAGGTATCAGCCCTACAAAGGCAATCACCGTTTCCTTCGAAATTATAGCCAGAAAGAACAACACTGCGCCCATCAAAAGCTGCAATATTTTCCCTTCCTTCATATAATTCATAAATACATTGAGTGCCCAGAAACCAAAGAAAAAGCACATTAACTCATCCCTGCTCTTGATGTTGGCCACCACCTCGGTATGAATAGGATGTACCGCAAAAATGAGGGCAGCTATTACAGAAACAACCAGCCGCTTGCCGTCAAAAAATTTGTTCAAAAACTGAAAAAACATAATTGAACAACCTGCAAAGGTGATCACATTAAATAAGTGATGAATCGCAGGCGAGAGTCCGAATAGCTGGTACTCAATAGCAAACATCACCAGCGATAATGGTCTGTACAGGTCATTGGGAATGATCAGGTAACCACGCATGTGGGGCGTAGAAAGCAATTCAGGTATAGCACTCATGCCCTGCAATACCATCCTGTTCTCCTTGAGCACCATCACATCATCCATCACAAATCCATTCCACAATGTATTGAAATATACAACCATAGAAATCAACCCCAGCGCTATGCTCAGGTTCCTTACCGACATGGCGTCGGCAGACTGGTGGGTAGTTACGGTTTGCTCAATATTAGCCGCCTGTTTACGAACGGGTGAAGGCTGCTGCTGGTTTTCCGCCTTTTTAACTGATTTTTTTGCCATTGCTAAAATAACTTCAATATTGTCAAAAGTAGAAAGCATGGAGCAGAAATTCAAAGAGTTCACCTGCAATTGAAAAAGAATGTTTGGATACCAGGCGCAAAGACGATCGATATAGCCGCAAAGAACCCAGAAATTGTTAATTTTGCAGCAAACCAAGGTCAATGCCACATTACTATTCATTAGGATCCATACCGAAGAAACGGCATACGCAGTTTCGCAAACCAGATGGCGGACTCTACTCAGAGCAACTATTCAGTACTGAAGGATTTTCATCTAATTCATCGCTACTCTATCATCTGCATGCCCCTACCAAGATTGTCAGGGCAGAAGAGCCAATAAATCTTGCGCCTGTTGCGGCTAC
>JAIOYR010000022.1 GCA_021740995.1 Taibaiella sp. | reverse complement strand
TAGAACTCTGCCAGGTTCCACCTGTACTAGCAGAACTCAGTGTACTACTGTTACCGATACAGAAGGTGTTAGGACCAGTAATCGCTCCAGGTAACGCATTGACAGTGACGATTGCACCATATGCTGTATCATCTGTTGTATAGCTGATAACAGTTGTTCCGGCAGAAACACCTGTAAGTAAACCAGTACTTACATTGACAGTGGCTCTCAAAGTATTTGCACTCGACCAGCTACCTCCGGGTGTACCTGCAGTGAGTGTCGAATTGGCACCAATACATACAGTAAGGGCGCCGGCAATGCCTGGGATTTCTATCGCGCTTGCTTTTGCGAAATTAAGTAGTAACATAACTACCAATAGGTTAGATAACTTTCTCATTATGTACGTATTAAATTTTATATATTTTTTTATGTATACCGAATAAACAATACAGAAGTATTTGAAACACATTAACAATAAAAAAGAAACTACTTCATTGAAATTATCAACAAAATTAACGAATCGTTTTAACTAAATCTACACCAAAGGTTGCAAACTTAACAAGTAATAATTAATTCCTACAATATAAAATTGCAAATAACCCGTTAATGAGCATTATGTTACACTTTCATTACGAAATTGTGATTTCCACCAAATATTTTTTATGAATTTAAATTACATTAAATATATTTTATTAAAAAAATAGGCTTTCAAACAGAAAGCCTACTGAAGTTAAAAAGTGTAGTCCGGCAAGGATTCGAACCTAGACAAACAGTACCAAAAACTGTTGTGCTACCATTACACCATCGGACTAAAACAAACCTGTATAAAAGTGAAATATACCGATTTGAGGTTGCAAAGGTAAAATTGCTTTTGTTAATAAACAAAACAATTTTAGTGTGATTCCAAAAGCATGTTCATAGAAATGATTTATAGCGACTATCTACACAATGTGAGGCTATTAAATCGGCATAGATTAAGAATCAGCTAGAGATTTCTTAAGGAAATCAATCACCTTTACTTCTGTTGCATCCAATCCCCTTAAATCTGCAAGGAAAACAGATACCCAATCTGTAAGATGAATAAGATAAAAAATTCTTTCCCAATATGTTTTTCCCTGAGAATAAATGTCAATAATAGCAGGTTTATACTTCTTCATTATTTTTTTACCGATTTCCATTCGTAATTGTACCCTGCTATAGTCGTCATCATTTCGCAGGTTGATTACGACTTTGTCAGTTGCATCATCTCTCCAGCCCACTAATTCATTATGGTTCATTTCGGGTATTGCACCATGCCATGCAAGCAACTTGCTATTTTCATTAAGTTGCTGCCTGAAACGGATAGCGACACCCTCAATTGCAGATGATGAGTATACAATTGGCGTTTTGCCTAGCATCTTTTTGGCTATAGACATTGCATTTTGCTGAATATCCGTTTGCCCGTTCTTCATGAGCTTGATTGCTGCTTTGATTTCCCTTTCAAAACCATTACTGATATAACCAAAATTATACAGTACACACAAAAGCTGAACTAAAGAGTAACCCAAACAGGAGCGTGGAGGCATACCGGCTGGAACCAATATGCAATCAAGACGTTTTTCGCCGGCATATTCAGAAACACGACCTCCGGACGTAATACAAATTATGGTAGCCCGCTTTTTACGAGCCTGTTGCATTGCCATAAGTGTTTCTTCGGTGTTTCCTGAGTAGGAGCAAACAATGACTAACGAGTTTTTGTTTACAAAAGCTGGCAAAAAGTAATCTTTGTTAACAATAAAGGGTATTTTGAGCTTGTCAAATACATAATTCTGTACTATCGAGGCACCAATACCGCTTCCTCCGAGTCCGGTTACTACTATGTTACTAAATTCAGAAGGAGGAGTAATATAACGGTGGTTTTTGCCAATTATCAGTGCTTCATGTAATTGTAATGGAAAGTCCAATACTAATTGTTTCATTTTGAGTATATTTATTCCGTAATGTGTGCCGCACGGTGGGGCGGGTAATTAGTTAAATATATATTATTAAATAAATAAAAGTAAAAAACAGGATTACACCACCCTAACAGCTACAAAAAACCGCTGTTTCGCCGTATATTTATCTTTCAATGTCCAAACATAGTAAAATTGGGATAAAAGGCGAACAATTAGCCTCAGACTTTTTGCTAAATAAAGGTTATATTATTATATTCCTCAACTGGCGAAGTGGAAAAAAAGAGGTAGATGTCATTGCGCAAAAAGGAGACATGCTTGTATTTATTGAGGTTAAAACCCGTTCCGGCACTGCTTTGCAATATCCTGAAGAAGCCGTAAACAAGCAGAAGCAGCACTGTCTGAAATCTGCAGCTGCTGCGTTTTCTGAACAATACAGACAATACAAAAACATACGTTTTGATATTATCAGCGTACTAATGGAAAATGAGCATGTGAAGGAAATTGTACATTTTGAAGAAGCATTTCATTAATCTATATACCAAAGAAAACAAGCGAAAAAAGCATATTATTGAATTTTTCTAATTGCTAGCGCAGCTGCTTTATCAGCATGCAATTGATCAACCAATGCACTCAATGAATCAAATTTTTGTTCATCACGCAGTTTTTTTTGAAAAATAATATCTATGAACTTGTTGTAGATATTCATATCAAAGTCAAAAACATTCACTTCAATTTTCAATGTTTTGGTATCAGTTACTGTAGGATTGTATCCAATACTCATCATTCCATTGTATTCAGCGCCATCAACAACTACACCTACTGCAAATATGCCAGTGTCAGGCAATACCTGCTCCGGGTCTATGGGCTCCAGATTTGCGGTGGGATATCCCAATGTTCTACCTAATTTTCTGCCATGCACTACCTTGCCGGTAAAGGAATATTGCCTGCCCAGCATATCTGTAGCTTCATCGATATTGCCTGCAATAATTGCATTTCGAATTTTAGTGGAGCTAACGGCGGCATTTGCAATTAGTTGTGCAGGTATTTCAACTACTTCGAAATTATGAATTGCACCATACTGTTTCAGTAAATTAATATCACCGGTTCTGTCGTGACCATAACGATGGTCATAGCCAATAACTATACTATAAGGATTGAAATTTTTTACAAGGAATTGCTCTATATATTCAGTAGCTGACAGTCCTGCAAAAGATTCACTAAAGGGAACTACTACAATGTGCTCTATACCTGTATCAGTAACTAGCTGTAATTTTTCCTGAAGAGGTGTTATTATGGCAATGGTCTGGTGAGGAAATATAACCTTTCGCGGATGAGGGTCGAAAGTAAGCAATATACTTTCACCACCTGCTATTGCTGCATGCGAAACAACCTCTTTAAGTATAGTTTTATGTCCCTCGTGTACCCCATCAAAAGTGCCGATTGTGATAACCGCCTTTTTGAAAACTGGTAACGGGTCTGTGTTATAAAAAACCGCCATGCTAAGGGGACAAAGATAATGGAATAGTTATAGACAAAAACAAGTAGCGTCTCAAACAGCTAAAAAGACCACACAAGTAATAGTATCGATTTTTTTTTACGTACTTTTATAAAACAATATTTATTATGAAATACACTTCCCTTTTAGCAACCCTGTTATTATTTGTCAATGTATTGTCTGCTCAAAAAACAGAAAAATTTTCAAGGGCAATAATAAATCTAGATCAGTCTCATACAATAACCAAGCTATCTGCACTTGGTCTGGCAACCGACCACGGAGAACATAAAGTCAACACATTTTTCATTTCAGATTTTTCTGCTATTGAAATTCAAAAAGCAAAAACTGCCGGCTACAAAGTAGATATTGTAATTGATGATGTAAGCAAACACTACCGAGAACAAAACAAGAACACAGCAGAAAAAACTACCACTGTAAGCTGCAATAACAGTCCGGATGTGGCGGTGCCTTCCCATTTCCATTTGGGCAGCTATGCGGGCTATTTCACTTACACAGAGATGATTGAGATCATTGACTCAATGCGGCTACTTTATCCAGGTCTTATAAGTGCCAAACAACCTGTAGGCAGTTTCCTTACCACAGAAGGCCGACCTATTTATTGGGTGCGCATCTCTGACAATCCGGATATAGACCAACCCTTAAAGCCGCAAATGCTAACGACATCCGTACATCATGCGCGGGAGCCGGGTAGTCTTTCATCCAATATCTTTTATCTGTGGTATCTGCTGGAGAACTATGCTGCAAACCCGAAAATAAAGAAGTTAATAGACAACACAGAACTTTACTTTATCCCGTGCGTCAACCCTGATGGGTATCAACACAATATTACAACAGACCCTTTTGGCGGAGGGCTATGGCGCAAGAATATGCGTGACAATCTGGACGGCAGCTATGGAGTAGACCTCAACAGAAATTATGGACTTACGTGGGGTTACGATGACATAGGCTCCAGCCCGTTCACTACTTCACAAACATACCGGGGCACAGTAGCATTTTCTGAAACTGAGACTCAGGCTATGAAGTGGTTTGCAGAGAATCACAACTTCAAACTGAACCTGAATTATCACACATACAACGATGCATTTATTTACCCATGGGGACATGTTCCTTCGTTGCTCACAGATGATTCAAATACTTTTTCTTCATTTGGTGCCTTTATTACTGAACATAATCATTATCGATATGGCACTTGCGACCAGACACTAAGTTATGTATCTAACGGCGGCTCTGACGACTGGATGTATGGTGAGACTACCACCAAGAATAAGATTTTCGCTTTCACACCCGAAGTGGGTGCAAATGAATATGGGTTTTATGCACCTGCAAGTGTGATAATACCAGACTGTAAAGCCAACCTCCTTGCCAACCTAAATACCGCTTCATTACTACTACCCTATGCTGAAGTGACAGCAACAGACGATAAGATATTGCTGCAGCAAAATGGCTACTTACACTACAATATCAAACGGCTTGGCATACCAGACGGTGCAACATTTACCGTAAGTATAACTGCACTGGATAGCTGGCTTACTTTACCATCAACAACAAAAACACATACTGGTCTGGCTATGCTGCAAGAAGCAACAGACTCATTCAGCTACTCATTATCAACCAGTACGCCGAACGGTCAAATAGTTCGCTACGCGCTAAAAACCAATAATGGATTGTATGACACTTACGATACTGTCAGCTTCTATTTTGGCAAAAAACACAACGTTACAACTCCTGCTACATCATCGCTGACCGATTGGACAAATACAGGATGGAGTGTTTGTACCGATAAATTTTTCTCTCCACCATCATCTCTAAAAAGCAGCACTACCTGTGCAAATTATGATGATGCAAATGTTGCCACCATTACACTTAACACAGCGATAGACCTCACACTTTCCACAGAAGCGTGGATGCGCTTCTATGGGTACTGGGGCCTAGAATCCAAGTACGACTATGTAGTAGTGCAGGCATCAGAAGAAGGATCCGGCCTATGGCAACCGCTATGTGGCAAGTACACCAAAAGAGGAACTTTCTATCAGATACCGGATGAGCCTATTTATGATGCACAACAACCATTTTGGGTAAAGGAGCAAATGAGCCTGAACGACTATCTGGGTAAGAAGATTAATATCATGTTCCAGCTGGTAAGTGACGCAGCAAATAATTACACAGGATTTTATGTAGACGATCTGGAAATACGATCTGTACAGGATAGTACATTGTCCGTAAGAGTTTCTAATTCCACACCAGCTATACTTGCCTATCCTAATCCTGCGAAAAACACAATAACCATATCATTGCAGGGCACTAATGAGACAAGTAGTACACTGGCAATTTTGTATGACTGTATGGGAAGAGAAGCAATGAAGTTTGATATGGAAAAACCAGTGGTAACTATAGATGTAAAACAATTACCGGCAGGAGTGTATTCTCTGAAAATAATGAGTAACCATGCTGCATTACCCGTGCATAAAATAGTAGTGAGTAAATAAACAGAACATCTTTACAATATTGGTATGAAAATATTCTCAGCAGCTCAGATTCGCGAGTGTGACACATCTACTATAAAGACAGGCAGAATATCTTCGGCAGAATTGATGGAGCGAGCTGCCAGTCGGTGTGTGTTGTGGATAAAACACAACATACCAAAAGGCAATTTGTTTGTAGTGCTATGTGGCTGTGGCAACAATGGTGGCGATGGACTTGCTATAGCCCGAATGTTGCACCTGATGGGATATGGAGTGAAGGCATTTTTATTACAAATCAGCAATGAATACGCTCCAGATTGCAATACTAACCTGCAACGGCTGCAACAGATAGATAAAGACCTTGTTACTATTATTCCAAATGGCACCTATATAACTGATATCCCCGAAAATATCATTGTGATAGACGCCATACTTGGTACTGGTATCAATCGTGCAACGGAGGGATGGCTGGCAGATTTTATCAACCACATAAATGATTTGCCAAACCGGAAAATATCGATAGATATGCCCAGCGGTTTGCAGGCAGATGATGCTCCTGAAAAAGATTCAGCCATTATTAAGGCAAATGAAACGCTTAGCTTCCAGTTTTATAAGCGTAGTTTTTTGCACCCGGAGGCAAGTGTATTCCCTGGCAAAATCCATATCATAGACATAGGACTTGATTCAAATTACATTGATACAACGCATACACAGTATCAGCTATTCAGTCCGACAAAAGCAGCAGAGATATACAAGCCACGAAATCCAAATGCGCACAAGGGCACATGTGGCAGTGCACTACTGGTAGGCGGGCAGTATGGTAAAATAGGGGCAATAGTACTGTCCTCAAAAGCAGCTCTGCGTGCCGGAGCGGGTCTAGTGAATGCACTGGTTCCCGAATGCGGATACAACATCATGCAGACAGCAATACCGGAAGTAATGTGCCGTGTAAGCGGGGACAATGTAATAGAAAATATAGAACATTGGGGTCAGACAGATGCGATAGGAATTGGGCCCGGGATGGGCACTGATGAACGAACAAAGACTGCATTGGCTACTTTTATAAACAGCTGCAAGAAGCCTATAGTTATTGACGCAGATGCACTTAACATCATAGCTGAACATCCTGATTTGCTGACACATATTCCCAAAGGGTCTGTACTTACTCCTCATCCAAAAGAATTTGCACGAATGTTTGGAGAGAACACCAACAGTATGGTGCAAGTGGACAATGCAAGGATACAGGCTATGCGATACAACATAAATATTGTTTTGAAAGGAAAGCATACGGCTGTCATAAATTCGGATGGAGCATGTAGCTATAACATGACCGGCAATGCGGGCATGGCTACAGGTGGCGCAGGCGATGTGCTTACCGGTATCATTACCGGACTGATGGCCCAGGGATATACTCCATACAATTCAGCTATACTTGGTGTGTATCTGCATGGACTTGCTGGAAATATTGCAGCTGCGACTCTATCGCAGGAAGCACTAATAGCCAGTGATATAATAGATAATCTAGGTAAGGCATTTCTTTCTTTTTCTGCAAAATAATGTCTGATCACGGGTTCTATTCTCTCTAAAAGGTGATTGCAGTAACTACAAAGAAATTTGCGACAATCGGCTGGCTCCGTCTACCGTTACAATAATCTTAAAGCTTTCAAAAGCCGGTAAATTATATTCACCGATAGGTTATATTTGTTTCAGTACCAATTAGAATTCTCTATGGAAATACAAATGTATCAGGTTGATGCGTTTACGCAACAATTATTTGGAGGCAACCCAGCTGCTGTATGCGTGCTGGATGAATGGTTGCCTGAGACAATAATGCAGGCTATCGCCACTGAAAATAATCAGTCTGAAACAGCATTCATTGTTGAGAATGAAACCGGATATGACATAAGATGGTTTACAACAACTATAGAGGTAGCCTTATGCGGACATGCTACCCTGGCGGCTGCACATGTTATCTTCCATAGCCTTGACTATTCCGGAGATGTTATAGAATTTCAGTCTGTTTATAGCGGTGTGCTGAGAGTAAAAAGATACAACGATTTGATAGCACTTGATTTCCCGGCTGATACCCTAGAACAAATTGCCGCTCCTGCGGTGTTATCTGAAGCACTGGGTATTGAGCCTATGGTAACCTATAAAGGTAAGACTGATTATATGGCAGTATTGCCATCGGAGCAGGATATTATAAACCTCTCTCCTGATTTTGCTTTACTTTCTACATTAGATGCAAGAGGGGTAATTGTGACTGCACAGGGTACTGAATCGGACTTTGTATCCCGTTTCTTTGGTCCGCAATGCGGCATAAACGAAGACCCTGTAACCGGTTCTGCACATACTTCGCTTACCCCATACTGGGCTACTGAACTTGGCAAAAAGACGCTCACAGCTATACAGTTATCAGCACGCAAAGGTCATTTGTGGTGTACTCATAGCGACACTAGAGTAGAGATTAGTGGCTATGCAGTGTTGTATATGAACGGCTATATAAATGTACCGGATATTCAACAACAATCTCTTATCTAAATCTTGTCACACAACTTTATGTGCACAACATGTGCAAGAGTAGAAATATAAAGATGCAGACAGAATATGTCTGTTAATTTTTTATCTTAATTTTAGTGAATGAAAATTAAAACACGTTCTATTATATATTTTCTATCCGGGCTGGCATTTGGTGTTGTATTGGTAATCGGTGTAGCATCCAGAAAAATAGAGCCGGGAACAACTGCCGTAGAAATGTCGGCAGAAGGCAGGCCACAATACAAGTGGCATGCCCCCACTATGCCGGCGTCTATAGACTTTTGCGGAGAGCCTGTGCCGCTGGAAAAATGGGAAGTAAGAGAAAAACTGGACAGAGAATTGCTGGTGAACAGCTACCTTCATGGCTCGCAACTGTACATACTAAAACTATCAGGCAGATACTTTCCAATAATTGAGGAAAGACTGAAAGCCAATAATATGCCTGACGACCTGAAATATGTATGTGTTGCAGAAAGTGCTTTGCAACAAAATGCCCTTTCGCACATGGGTGCAGCCAGCTTCTGGCAATTTATGAAAGACACCGGGCCGCGTTATGGACTGGAAATAAATGAAGAGGTAGACGAGCGATTTCATGTAGTAAAAGCTACAGATGCCGCCTGTATGTATTTCAGAGATGCATATGCGAAATTTGGATCGTGGACTGCAGCCGCAGCCTCATATAACTGCGGAATGGCTGGATTTGCTAAACAAGCAGAATTTCAGCAGGCAACAAACTACTATGACCTTATTTTTCCGGACGAAACCAACCGTTATGTTTTTCGCATAGTAGCTTTAAAACACCTGCTATCTAATGCGAAGAAATTCGGTATGATGATAGAACCAACAGAAGAATTCAAACCATTGAAATATAGAACTGTTAGTGTAGAAAAGTCAATAGCCAACCTTACCGAATTTGCTATAGCTAACAGCAGCAGCTACAAAATGCTGAAAATATACAACCCATGGTTGCGTGGGCACAAACTTACCGTTAAGCCAGGTAAAATTTATGAAATACAATTGCCGCAATAATAGAAACGGTAAGATGTTTTTGTAATTTGCAGGTAGCATACATTATCTACCATGACCAATTCAATTGCCGGAAACACTGGTAAAGCAAGAAGACCTTCCAAAATCGGAGGGTATTTTGTGTTGATTCTTACTACAATTCTGGTCTATGTTCTTAATAAACCCATGGGTTCATTGCCCGCTATAGGCCAGCTTATGGACCCCATAAACGGCTTCTGGGCAAATGCTGAAGCAAAAAATGAAAATTTTAGTTTTGGCGACAAACTTCCCTTTATAAAAGCCCAGGCCACAGTATGGTTTGATGAGCGGCTGGTACCCCATATACATGCAACGAGCGATTACGACGCATTTTTTCTGCAAGGCTACATACACGCCCGTTTTCGGCTATGGCAAATGGATATGCAGACCAGAGCTGCTGCCGGCAGAGTAAGCGAGGTAGCAGGTGCCGACGCCTTTGCATTCGACAGGAAACAAAGACGTAAAGGAATGTTATATGCAGCCGAAAACTCGCTTAGAGCATCGGAGACAGAGCCGCATACGAAACTAATGCTGGATGCATACACAGCCGGCGTAAACACCTATATAAGCGAACTCAATTTCCGTAACTATCCGCTGGAGTACAAGTTAATGAGTTTTGCTCCGGAACCCTGGACAAACCTGAAATGTATTCTCCTACTAAAATACATGGCAGATGACCTCTCCGGAAAAACAGATGACATCGCACACTCTTACTTAAAAAGTATATTACCAAAAGGCGACTTTGAGCTCCTCTACCCCGATAAGATTCAGGGAAGCACACCAGTAATACCATCAGGAACTGTGTATGATAAACCGTCATTGCAAATGCCCGTAGCGCCACCTGACAGTATTGCTTTTCCTTCCTATTCTACCAACGATTTTGGGGAACTGAGGGTAGATGGCAAGGGCAGCAATAACTGGGCAATTAGTGGCTTACATACAGCATCCGGCGCTGCTATACTCTGCAACGACCCGCACCTTGCGCTCAACCTTCCCTCCTTATGGTATGAGGTACAGGTACAGTCGCCCGATATGAATGTATACGGCGCATCGCTACCGGGAGCACCTGGAGTAGTAATTGGTTTTAATGATAGTATATCGTGGGGGTTCACCAATAACTACCGGGATGTAAAAGATTTTTACGAAATAAAACCTGTAATCGGCAACGGTAGAAAATATTGGTTTGCCGGCAAACAGCTGGATTTCGATACAAGAATTGAGCGGATATCTACCAAAGGAAAACCTGACTTTACTGACACCATTAAATACACCATACATGGCCCTGTAATGTATGACGAAAACTATAACGAGAAAGGCAATCTGAAAAAACCTCTTGCAGTGAGCTGGATGGGACATAGGGGCAGCAACGAACAGATGGCAATTTATCTGCTGAACAAGGCCAAAGGATACAGTGACTTTGTAGATGCTATATTACATTTCGAATGTCCGGCGCAAAACCTGATATATGCAGACCGTGGTGGTAATATTGCCCTATGGGGTCAGGGACAATATGTAAATAAATGGAAGAATCAGGGCAGATTTGTAATGAATGGCTGGGATAGCGCTACCCTATGGAAAGAACTGATACCCATGCGTGAAAACCCGCACGCTTACAATCCTCAACAAGGGTTCCTGAGCTCAGCCAACCAATGTGTAACTGACAGCACCTATCCCTATTGGTACAATGGCGATTATGTAGAACTAAGGGCATGGCGAATAAATGAACTACTATCTAAAGTGAATAAGGTAAGCATTCAGGATATGTTTGTAATGCAAAATGACAACTACTCCATTCTTGCCAGCAAAACCTTACCTATCATGCTTCAGTACTGCACTGATAAATACAGTAAGTATCTGGATACACTCAGAAAATGGGACTATATACTGACTGCTACAGGTGAAGCCGCCACTATTTACCAGCTATGGTGGCGCAATCTGTATTCCGGCATCTGGAAGGATGAATTTTCATTGGTACCCGATTATGTAATACCGCTGCAGGAGCGTACTATGCAGTTTATGCAAACAGATACCGCACTAAAGTATTATGATAACCGCAGAACAAAAAAAATTGAGACGTTAAGAGATATTGTGATTCGCAGCTACAACGAAACGATCGACAGCCTCGCAAAACAGGAAAAGAGGATAGGAATGCAATGGTATAGAGCCAAAAACACGAGTATAACACACCTTACTAAAATACCTGCTTTCAGCTTTTCATCTTTACCTACCGGCGGTTGGAGCAATACAGTAAATGCCATGAAACCAAATCATGGTCCATCGTGGAGAATGGTGGTGCAGATGGGGAAGGAAATAGAAGCATATGGTGTTTATCCAGGCGGTCAGTCTGGAAATCCGGGCAGCAGCCACTATGCCGACTATCTGCAACACTGGTCTGAAGGCAAGTATTATCGTTTGCTATTTCTGCCAAATACGGATAAACAAACAGCGGTAGAAATAAAACACCAGTGGGATATAAAACCTGCTGGTAAAATGTAAATAGGCGTAAAATAACAGGTATTTAAATTGAGTCTATGAGATTCCTGATAATAGTGATATCAATAGCTGTACTGTGTGGTATAAGTGAATTTTTTCTGCCTTGGTGGATGGCCGCTGTTGTACCGTTTCTAATAGCTATAGCGGTAAGACAAAGACCCGGCGGGGCTTTTCTTGCCGGTTTCAGTGGCGTGGGGCTTTGCTGGCTTTCATTCGTCATGCTTCGCGATATCCCTAATGCTCATCTGTTGTCCACAAAAATGGCTCAAATTTTTCAACTGCCGGGCTACGGTTTGCTTATTGTTGTAACTGTATTTATTGGAGCGCTGATAGGTGGCATGGCAGCTTGGGCAGGCGCACTTATAAAACGCTAACGCATTTACGGCATATTATGGTTATCTTTGTGCCGGTGCCAAACCTCGGAACTGCAAAAAGTAAGCAATTACTTGTCTTGCAGTTACAACATTGCCTCAGCGAAAGTTGGGGCATTGTATTTTATTAGCAATCTATTACACGTAGAATGTAAACAAGTGTTTCATAAGCATACAAAAACCTGCAAAATGCGCACTACTCTATTCATCTCACTTCTTGGCATAGCAGTATCTACTACTAGCTGTGGCAATGACTCCAGACAAGATACGGAGTCTGACCCAGTAAACGGCTACATTGCAATCACAAAAAACACTTGTGGCGGCATTGGGTTTAATGGGAAATGGAAACTAATCAACATCAGGATAGACGGAAAAAATCATTCACCGGATGGTTACGAAGAGTTAGTAGTGAAAAACTGTAGGACGGCGTCTTATTTTACCGGTAAATCTCTTTCACATACAGATACATTTAATCTATATAAGGTTGTGCAATACTGCGATGACTACCAGCTCGTTTATAATCACGATTCTATCGGTTGTGTCAACTTCCGCAAGGATACGATGATAATAGGGACCTGCAACAATATGGAAACAACTAAATACTACTATGAATGTTTAGAAAGATATTAGCATAGATTGCCAGCAACTTGTGCCAACTAAAAAAGGCTACCTTAATGCAGCCTTTTTAGTTGAAATGGGATCAATTATTATTTTGTCTTCTTTTTTGTTTTGCCTTTTTGCGCCTTCTTCAGGTCTTCTTCGGTTACATTGTCTTTTGCATCCCCCTTTATATACAAGGTATAACGACGCTCACCATGTGGCGTTTTGGCGTTAGACTGAATGTACACTTCTTTGTGAAAGATACCATTTTGCTCTTCAGTTTTCAGGTCCAGATGAATAAACCCTTTCTGACCAGGCAGAACCGGATTTTTACTCCAGTCCACATTCGTGCAACCACAGGAAGGAGTAACGTTCATTACAATAATAGGCTCAGTACCTACATTGGTAAACTCGAAGGTATGACCTGCAGGTGGTCCTTTTTTAATGACACCGAAATCATGTGTTTCGCCATCAATAAATTTAAACATTGGACCTTCTGCTTTTTCCTTATTCTGAGCATTTACCTGAAATGTAGCTATTGCAAACAGGCATAAAAATGATAAGATTGCTTTCTTCATTTTGTTATTTTTATGGTTGATACTTTTCTTATCTTAAAATAGTTGGCGAAGGCCAACTATTTTAATGATTTTAAATATTTATAAAATATTTATTATTTCTTACTTTCAGTGGGTGCTACCGCTTCTACAGGTTTTGGTTTTACATTACCCCTTATATGAAGAACCATAGTGCTCTGCTGTGCGTTTGAGTTAATGGTTACATCTTTGTTGATAGGACCGGGACGACCCTGAGAAGTATAGGCTACATGTATTACACCCTTTTTGCCGGGAAGTATCGGCTCCTGCGGCCATTTGGGAACTGTACAACCGCATGAACCATGTGCTTCATTGATTATAATTGGCTCTTTACCTACATTCTTAAATTCAAAATCATACTCAGCAATCGGTCCTTCTGGTATTTCACCAAAATCATGTGTTTCTTCTGTAAACTTGAATTTACCAGCATTCGGATTCACTTTTGCCGGCACAGGTGGTGGTGGCGCATTAGTAGGCACTGCTGTTTGTGGAGTAGGAACCGGAGCGCCGGGCTTAAGATCCTGTGCAGTAGCTGCTGCTGCTGAAATAGACAAGCAAAGAAAAGTAATGAATACCTTTTTCATGAATTTGTTCGTTGAGTGGTTAATATTTGATTGTTAAAAATTATTACGAAATTAATTAGTTTTCATCATAGAAACATTCTCCGGCACAGAGCTAACTGGTGCTTTCTCTACAGTACCCTTTATTGTCAATACTTTAGTACCTGCATTAGAAACTATTGTTATAGACTTAGAGAAAGCATTTGGCTTGCCCTTAGTATGATAGGCAACGTCTATTTTCCCAGTAGCACCAGGCGGCACAGGCTCGCTCGAAAATGATGGCACTGTACATCCGCAAGATGGCTGTGCCTTCTGTATAACTATAGGTTCTGTACCATTGTTCTTGAACGTAAATACACAACTAGCATCTGGTCCCTCCATTATTGTACCAAAATCATGAACCACATCTGTAAATGCCAAATCTTCAATTTTAAGATTAGACGCAGGGGCAGCAGCTGTAGAAGGAGCTGAGGCAGGTGTAACATTAGCAGCTGATTCTATCACCATAGGCGTATCACTGCCTTTGTTCTTTTTATTCTTCTTGCCTTGAGCCAATAGTACACCTCCGGACAACATAATTATTCCTAAAGAAAGAAACAGTTTTCTCATTTTCTATACGTTTTCTTGTGTTTATTAGTAAAACAAATTTAGTACCAAAATTCGGAAAAACAGATTTATTTATTGTTAAAACAATACAAAAGCATTACAGTCGTAAATTTACAGCCACAATGTCAAAATTTCTAATCATACAGACTGCCTTCACCGGAGATGTGGTTCTGGCCACCGCACTTGCCGAAAAGCTACACCTGCAGTATCCGGATGCGCAAATAGACTTCTTGTTGCGCAAGGGTAATGAAGGGTTGTTGTCTGCACACCCCTACATCACCAATGTGCTGGTATGGGATAAAAAACAACACAAAAACCGGAATCTGCTACAACTGGCATTGCGTGTACGCAGCGAGAAATACACACACGTCATCAACCCTCACAGGTTTGCCGCATCAGGGTTTATTACCTGTTTATCAGGAGCACCCTATAGAGCGGGTTTTGATAAAAACCCTTTTTCTTTTTGTTACACACACAAATACACACATACTATTTCACCGATTACAGATGCACATCCCGCTCATGAGGTCACAAGAAACCAGCAACTAATAAGCACCATAACCAATAGCGCGCCTGAGTTGCCGGCACTATACCCATCTGCCGCCGACAAAGCCGCAACACATCAATATCAGTTAGTGCCTTATGTGTGTATTGCTCCTGCGTCTGTATGGTTTACCAAACAATTTCCTGTAAGCAAGTGGATAGCACTTCTGGATAAACTACCAATATCTATAAATGTTTTCATAATAGGCGCTCCCGACGATACGGACATTGCTTCAGAAATAATTGAAAAAACAACACATAAAGCTACACAAAACCTATGTGGCAAACTTAGCTTTCTGCAATCTGCAGCACTCATGCAAGGGGCTGCAATGAACTATACCAATGATTCTGCTCCACTGCATTTTACTACGGCTGTCAATGCTCCGGTTACTGCAGTATTTTGCTCCACTGTTCCCTCATTTGGCTTCGGACCGCTGCGACCCAATGGCACTGTAGTGCAAACAATGGAATCGCTACCCTGCCGCCCCTGTGGGCTGCACGGGCATAAATCATGCCCTGAAAAACACTTTAAATGCGCATTAGGCATTACTAATGAACAACTACTATCTTGGACTTTGAAAACGACCTAAAAAACTGTGTGAGCGTTTTGCAGCAAGGCGGCACCATACTATACCCCACCGATACTGTATGGGGACTGGGCTGCGATGCGCTCAATGAGGAAGCGGTGGATAAAATTTTTGCACTGAAGCGGCGCCCGCGCGAAAAAAGCCTTATTGTATTGCTGGCTGATGCCCGGGATGTGATTAACTATGTGGCAGCACCCCAGCCCGATATTATTGGAATTCTGGAGTCTTTTGAGCGGCCAACTACTGTTGTGTTTGACAATGCACTTGGCTTTCCCGACAACGCTGTTAGTCCTGACGGAAGTATAGCCATAAGGGTCACTACAGACCCATTCTGCAAAGCACTCATAAAACGGCTGCGCAGACCAATAATCTCTTCTTCAGCCAATATCAGCGGACAACCTACCCCTGCGATCTATTCTATGGTGAATGATGCTATTGTTTCTGGCGCCGATTATGTGGTGAAATTTCGTCAGGGTGATTCTGAAATCCGAAAACCATCAAGACTGGTGCGCATAGATGATGAAGGGAGAATGGAGATATTGAGGCCCTGATTTTTTCGATAGCAGTTCAAAATACATGTAATCTTCAAAACAAAAAAAGGTAGCTGCTTATATAAGTCTACCAAACTTTAAAACCCCGAAATCATTTCCATACCTTTGAAGGCGCTATGACAGCTCACCCCTTTATTTCGTTGCTCAAAAAAGATCTGTTGATGGAATGGCGGCAGAAACATGCACTATTTGGCGTATTGCTTTATGTCGGTGCCACTGTCTTTGTAGTATACATGATGAATGGTCAGCCAGATGCGCGTGTTTGGAATGCGCTTTTTTGGCTCACACAGTTATTTGTAGCAGTCAATTCGATGGCCAAAAGCTTTCTGCAAGAGCATCCACACAGGTTCAGATATTACTTTACTATAGTCAAGCCAGGTACTTTTCTGCTGGCTAAGCTCGCTTATAGTACGATGCTGATGATAATAATGAGTGTTATAAGCCTGATATTGTACAGTATAATGCTAGGGTGGCCGCTTGCACATAGTGGCTTGTTTATCCTTATCGCTATTACAGGCAGCCTCAGTCTTTCAGTAGTGTTCACCTTCCTTTCAGCGATAGCAGCCCGTGCCCAGCAAAACTCATCACTCATGGCCATACTGGGCTTTCCTTTGGTTACACCTATACTCATGATACTTAGTAAACTTGCAGCTACAGCGATACAACCGGTATACATGCCCGGCTGGTGGGGGCTGGCGCTGGTTTTACTTGCCTTAGATGTGCTCATCGTATTTCTTGGACTTATCTTGTTTCCATTTTTGTGGCAGGAATAAACCTATGAGTATTGTAAGGAAGGTATGTGAAGGAAATTCTAAAAAATATGATAGCTACGTTTCGTAATAGGCTTGTTTGGTATATTTACATCATTATTCACCAGCTTAAATATATTTTTATGAAAAAATCAGTCGTTTTTACAATCACAACAATAGCACTATTAGGATGTGTTACACTTTTTGCCCAAAATAAAGCTAAGAATGTCAATATGCCGGTTCAGAACAGGGCGGTTACTTCCGCTGCTGTTCTATCACCAAATGCCGCACAAATGTCTAATGCAAACGAACAGAAGCCAACAGCAAAAATCAATAAATCGGAAGTGACCACTGAAAAAAAGGTGGATACCAAGACGACGGCGCCAGCAAAAAAGACAGCTAAATAAATGACTAATACAGCGTAAAGATTGAAGTTTTTAAAAAAGTTACCATTCATTGGTAACTTTTTTAATTTTACGTGTACCGCACACTTTCAATTTCCGAGCTACCAATAGCCAAAACTGATTATTAATTTCACATAAACACTTTCCATTGCAGGCACTTATTTATTACATTTCGCTACCATTTATCTATCTGATCTCACTGCTGCCTTTTCCGCTGCTGTACCTGTTTTCCGATTTTGTTTTTTTTATACTGTATCACGTAATTGGGTATAGAAAAGATGTGGTGCTTCAAAACCTCCGGAATGCATTTCCCAATAAAACTGAAAAAGAAATACTGGCTATCCGAAAGGCATTTTTTCATTTCCTGTGCGATCTATTCATCGAGACTTTCAAAACACTTACTATTAGTCCGAAGAACATGTTGCGACATTGTGCGCTGACTACTGAAACCACAACACTTTTCAAAAAACTGGCAGAAGAAAATAAAAGTGTGATGCTGGTAATGGGCCATCAGGGCAACTGGGAATGGGCCGGCAATAGTTTTAGTCTGGTTTGCCTGCAGCAACTATATGTAATTTACCATCCGCTGGGCAATAAGTATTTTGACGAACTTATGTACCGTATGCGCACACGCTTTGGTACCAGACTTATTACCATGAAGAATACTTACAAAGAAATGCTGGGAAACAGCACAGGTGTAGTAAATGCAACAGCGTTTATCGCCGACCAGACCCCACGCCCTGAAAATGCCTATTGGACTACCTTTCTCAACCAGGATACACCTGTTTTCAAAGGGACTGAGATAATAGCCTGTAAGCTGAACCGACCTATTGTTTATGTTCACATCAGCCGGGTAAAACGCGGCTATTATGAATTGCATGCTGAAATGCTGTCAGATAACCCCGCCGGAACAGCAGAAAACCAAATATCTGAGCTACACACACGCAGGCTGGAAAGAGATATTATAGCCAGTCCGGAAACATGGCTATGGTCGCACAGGCGATGGAAACATAAAAGGCCGTTTGATGCAGTATAATAGACAGATAACCAACCTACATATTCCCCAAAAAGCTGCAGTTACAACTGATCGAAAGGGCACATAAAAAAAACAATAACCATGTGAATATCACAGGTTATTGTCTTTTTAAAATTAGTAAAAGATTAAAGTAAATTATTTCTTTGCACCCGGAGCTGGCTGGCTTTTCTGCTGTACAGATTTGCTCTTGGTAGTGCCTCCTTCCGGTTTTGTAAAAAACATAACAGAAATAACACAAAGACCACCTATAGCACTGATAAGTGCCCATGTGCCTTTCTCCATTACATCAGTAGACTGCTTTACACCCATAACCTGAGAACTCATGCTACCGAAAGAGCCCTGCAGACCACCGCCTTTAGGGTTCTGAATAAGTATAAAAAATGCCAGAACTACACAAGCCAGCAGTATTAATATTGTTATAATGGTTATCATGATTGTTTTTCCTTTAAGATTTCTTCTATTTTGCGGGCAAAGTAAGCACTTTTTTGAGGATTTCGCAAACTTAATTTGCGATACATGTCAATAGATTTGTCGAATTTGCCTTGTTTTATATAAATTTCTGCCAGCGACTCACTTGCCAGACCATCTTCCTTAGTTATTGAGTTGACGGCCATCTCAAAAACATTCTCTGGTATCTCTTCATTTTCCTCTTCTATTGCTGCTGCCAGCTTTTCCTTTTGCCACATAGTCTTAAGGGCACGCTGGTCTTTGGTTTCTTCTTTTTGTTTCTCCGTATTGCTTTTGAAATGCATCAACCATTCTGAGAAACTCATCATCACCATCAGCGCCTTTGCTGCTTCGTCAGGATGCTCGTCCGGTTTCAAACTTTCTATTTCATCCGGGAATTCATTCGGTATTTTTTCTCCCTGCTGCAAAAAATAGTCACTGGTATACACCGGCGATATTAATGGCTTTTCTTCTTTGGGTGCTTTTACAGGTATCGGTTCTATTATTTCTTCTACGTCCAATACTTCGGGTTGTGGTATTATTTCCGGATCTGCAACTACTTCTTCTATATCCATATGCTCCACTTCAGGCCCTGTAGCTAATTCTACCTCCTGATTTGTTTCTTCCTCCGAATCATCCTCCTGGGTCCAAAAATTTGCTGGTTTTTTTTCTATGACAGGTACTACTGTTTCTATATCAGGTACTTCTATATCAATCGCTGTTTCAGTAATAGCATCAGATATTACAGGCAGAACAGGAATAGTAACCGCTTCGACTGCTGCCTCTTCATATAAAATGTTGGTTAATACAGGGTCTCCAACCACCACTTCTGGTTCACTAACTACATCAACTACCTTATTCACTTCTGCTGTTACAGGTGCAAGGGCAGCATTTTCCTGAACTACAACTCCGGATTGCATAAAATCACAAAAAAGTATCCAGTCACCCATATATGGGGCTGAAGCGGAGAGCATAGCAGGCGAAAAAGGTTCTTGCCGGTGTTTGCCGAAAGCCTCTAGATAACGCGCCGGTACAAAGTAGGGAAATGACTGCCGGAATCCTGCAATACTACTCTGGTCGCCATCTGAGAGGGTGGCGGGAGTATCCATGAGACCGGATATGTATGCTATAGATGCCTGTTTAGTCATGGTATGTGGCTACCAATTTACAAAAGCTTTATTAAAAATATCATCTGCCAGCTGATTTCCTATATCTTCTATAAGTGCAGACTCAACACTTTGCAGCAATTGAGATGCGCTGAAGTCGGAAAAACGGGTAAAAGTTTGTGTAAAATCTGCTTTTTCATTGAGCCTGTTTTTAAAGGTAACCTCCAATGCAATAGTAAGCCTGTTTTTGGTAGCAACCTGTACACTCTGTGCTCCGGTAACAGAAACCTCGTAAGTAGTGATTTTACCGGTTATATCATAGTCAGCATCATCAATGGTCACCGGCTTCAACCCGGTCTGAGACAGAATCCTGCGTCTTACCTTCTCTGTAAGTGTCGCACTCAGGCTAGGAACTACATTCCTCGCCCTGTTTTCCAACTGATGAATATTGATGTTCTTTCCCTCTATGGTAGCCCCAGACAGGCTGTATATACGACAACCCGTCAAAGAGTAAAGCAAAAAGCAAAGCGAAAATGATAATATTAGCGGTAACCTCATAATAAGGATACAAAAATAGGGAATAAAGTGTTAGTGGTGATAGCGGAGTAAGAGAAAGAAGGGCAAATATCCGATAGCAGCATGTTAACTTTACCTGCAATATTTGCCCCCCTACCCGAATGTTTTATGCTGTTTTACTTTCCTCTGACGGCATGTTTTCATTCCGAATGGCTACAACACCATCAAACACATCTATCAATACCGGTTTTGTCTTGTCTATTTCCCCACCTATTATTTTGCGGCTCAGCAGGTTTATGATATCTTTCTGTATCACTCTTTTTAGCGGTCTGGCACCATATTGCGGGTCAAAGCCACGCTGCACCAAATAGTCGAGTGCATAATCTGTAAACTGCAGATTGATACCCTGTGTCAGCAATTGCTGTTTCAGCGATTCCAATTGTATCCTGATGATACCCTTGATTTCTTTGCGCAGCAGTGGCTGGAACATAATAATGTCGTCGATACGGTTGAGGAACTCAGGCCTGAGCGTCTGACGCAGCAGCTCCATTACCTGGTCTCTGGTGGCATCTACTACCTGCTCAATATCTTTACCTTCCAGCTCTGCAAAATTCTCCTGAATGATATGACTACCCATATTACTGGTCATTATTACTATAGTATTCTTAAAGTTAACTACCCTACCCTTGTTGTCTGTAAGCCTGCCGTCGTCCAGTACCTGCAATAGCACGTTGTATACATCGGGGTGCGCTTTTTCTATCTCATCCAGCAGCACCACGCTGTAAGGTTTGCGCCGCACTGCCTCTGTAAGCTGTCCACCCTCGTCGTAGCCCACATAACCCGGAGGTGCACCTACCAGACGGCTCACACTGTGCTTCTCCTGATACTCGCTCATGTCGATGCGCGTCATCATACTCTCGTCGTCAAACAGTATTTCAGCCAATGCTTTAGCCAGTTCAGTTTTACCAACCCCTGTAGTACCCAGGAATATAAATGAGCCTATGGGTTTGCGGGGGTCTTGCAATCCTGCCCTGCCTCTGCGTATGGCATCAGATACCGCTGTTATAGCCTCCTCCTGCCCTACTACTCTTTTGTGCAATTCATCCTCCAGGTGCAGCAATTTCTCCCTTTCGCTCTGCATCATTCGCTGCACGGGTATGCCAGTGGCTCTTGCTACGTTTTGGGCTATATCTTCTGCATCTACCTCTTCCTTCAGCAACCTTTTGTGTTGGCTGCTCATCTCGTCCAGTTCTTTCGAAAGTGTATCTATAATTGCTTCCTGCTCCTGTACCTTACCATATCTTATTTCAGCCACCTTGCCGTAGTTACCTTCGCGCTCTGCCTGCTCGGCCTCCAGTTTCAGATGTTCTATTGTGTTTTTTGCTTTGTTTATTTTGTCCACAATAGCTTTTTCCTCCATCCATTTAGCCTTCAGGGTATCGCGCTGCACGGTGAACATACTTATCTCCTGACCCAGCTCCTTGAGCTTGTCCGCATCATTTTCACGCTTTATTGCTTCACGCTCTATCTCCAGCTGGCGAATACGGCGTTCCATTTCGTCCAGTTCCTCCGGCATAGAGTTGAGCTCCAGTTTTAGTTTGGCTGCGCTTTCATCTATAAGGTCGATAGCCTTATCGGGCAGAAAACGGTCTGTTATATACCTGCCGGAAAGCTCTACTGCGGCTATTATCGCTTCGTCCTTTATACGCACCTGGTGGTGGCTTTCATATCGGTCTTTTAGTCCGCGAAGTATAGATATCGCATCTTCCGGTGTTGGCTCATCCACAAACACCTTTTGGAAACGGCGTTCGAGTGCCTTATCCTTCTCGAAGTATTTTTGATATTCATTGAGCGTTGTGGCACCTATTGCCCGCAGCTCACCACGTGCCAATGCCGGCTTGAGGATGTTGGCAGCATCCATCGCTCCCTCCATAGCGCCGGCACCTATGAGCGTGTGTATCTCATCTATAAACAGTATCACAGCACCATCGCTATCGGTTACTTCCTTGATTACTGCCTTTAGTCGCTCTTCAAATTCGCCACGATACTTGGCGCCAGCCATAAGCGAGCCCATATCAAGTGCATAAATGACTTTTGATTTCAGGTTGTCCGGTACATCTCCGTTTATTATTCGGTGTGCAAGGCCTTCAACAATAGCCGTTTTACCTACACCGGGTTCGCCTACCAGTATTGGATTGTTTTTAGACCTGCGCGATAAAATATGTAATGTGCGGCGAATTTCTTCATCCCTGCCTATTACCGGATCCAGCTTGCCGCTACGGGCCATTTCATTCAGGTTTTTGGCATAGCGCTGCAGTGAGTTATACTGTTGGTCTGATGTCTGTGAATTCACAGTGCTGCCCTTGCGCAATTCTTTTATTGCTGCAGTGAGCCCTTTCTCGGTGAGCCCTGCATCTTTCAGCAGCTTCGAGACATCATCATTTACCAGCAGCAATGCTACCAATAAATGTTCCTGTGTTACAAATTCATCGCCAAAAGTTTTAAGCACGTTTGCGGTACGCAACAGTACGTTATTGGCTTCTCTGCTCAGCGACTGCGCCGGTTCTCCGCCGGGCATGGTGGGAAGCCGCTTTATCAACTCAGCCAACTTGCTTTCTGTATGGGGTATGTTTACATTGTTTTTCTTCAGCAGAAACTGAACCGGACCTTCTGCGTCGTCGAGCAAAGCCCGAAGAAAGTGAGCCGTTTCTATAGAAGGGTTCTGATTGCTAAAAGCTAACTGCTGCGCCTGCTGAACTATCTCCTGTGCCTTAATGGTGAAATTGCTTAGATTCATATAAAGTGATTGTTTACTCTACTACTATAAAAACTGTTCCAAACTAATTATTCTGAAATAATGTCATATAAAGTTACGAAATACCGACATGATGTCTTATGATTGTAATCATTCCTAACATTTTGGCATAGAATTGCTCACCCGCTAGTTCGATTTGCTATTTTTCGTCTTCATTGATTACATTTACATCATGTCCACTACCCTAGCCCATGCGCATCATTACTACGATGTGATCATATCAGGTGCAGGACCGGCAGGAACCACATGTGCGCTCGCACTAAAAGATTCCGGACTTAAAGTGGCATTGCTCGACAAGGCTGAATTTCCACGGGACAAAGTATGTGGCGATGCAATACCCGGCAGAGCTGTAAAAACGCTATTCAAGATAAACCCACTTTACGAGGCAGCTTTTAACTCTTTTGAGCCAAAACTTGCAACACGAAAAACATCACTTTACTATAAGGGCAGAAATATCTCTTTCAACTGGGTGGGTGCTGCATACACCAGTGCCCGTATAGATTTTGATAACTTCCTTTTCTTATTGGCTAGGGACAATAGCGGTGCAGACATTTACACCAATACAGAGATAAAGACTGTTACAAAAGACAAAGCCGGATTTCTACTTACTGCCAAAGATGGCAGGACTTTCAGTTGCAGCATGCTAATAGGGGCAGACGGCGCGCACTCAGTAATAGCCAAACAACTGGCAGGCAGAACCATAGACCGTAAAAACCATGTAGGCTCTGTAAGAGCCTACTATGACAATATAAATGGCCTTGACCCAAACACTACAGAAGTATATTTCAATAAGAAATTGCTGCCAAGCTATCTTTGGGTTTTCCCGCTGCCCGGCAACAGAGCCAATGTAGGTTTTGGGATGTTGTCTGACGAGATAGCAAAACGTAAAATAGACCTGAAAAGGCTGTTTTATGAATTCATACAACAGTCGCCCGAATTGCAGACCAGACTGGGCAACGCCACACAAATCAGCGCGCTCGAAGGCTTTGGATTGCCACTAGGTGCCACTGAGGTAAAAATATCGGGCAACAGATTTATTCTGACAGGCGATGCAGCTTCGCTTATAGACCCTATATCTGGCGATGGTATAGGCAATGCCATGCTCAGCGGCAAACTGGCGGCCGAGCAGACAATAAGATGCTTCACAAACAACGATTTTTCTGAACAGCATATTCATACCTATAATCGTGCACTGATGGCATCAATAGGTAAGGAGTTGAAAACGCACTATTATGCCAGACGAGTTTTAGCGGGAGCACCCATTTTACTCGACACCGTGTTTTTGGCCTGTCGGACGCCACTGCTGAAAAGTCTGATACAAAAGGGATTGTAAAAAAATAGCCGATGAATTACACCGGCTATTGCTATTTTGTCTAAATGGGTAGCACTAATCTACCAAATCCATATCTACCAATTCAGGGGCATGATGCAACACTTCATTGATTCCACCTTCTACACTGGCCACAAAATGAAATCCTTTTGCCTTAAGGAAAGAAGCAGCTATCATAGAGCGATAACCGCCTGCACAATAGATGAGCCATTTTGCATTTTTATCCAGCGTGTCGCATTTGGCCTTCAGCATGTTTAAAGGGATATGAACAGAACCCGTCATTCTATGTTTTGCTACTTCTCTTCGGTTTCTAACATCCAGCAAATAATAATCTTCTGTATCCAGCAGTGGTGCACATTCATTACCGGCAAATGTCAATATCCTATCGTAGTGACTGTGCGCAGCAAACCAGGAGTGAATGCCACCTTGCAGATATCCCTTTACATTATCAAAACCAATTCGGGCAAGTCTTTCGACAGCTTCTTTTTCTTTACCCGGATCGGTCACAAGTAAAATCGGCACATCAGCATCTATCAGTGTACCTACCCAAACAGCAAAATCTCCGTTTAGACCAATGTTAATGGAGTCGTCTATAAATCCGGCAGCAAAATCCATAGGGTCACGTGTATCAAGAACAATCGTTTCGGGTGTCTGAATAGTAGTAAATTCCTCAACAGACAAAGCGTTTACGCTTCTGCTTAGCACATCGCCGAAGGAGGTGTAACCACTTTTGTTGATGTGCGCATCCTTAAAGAAATAAGCCGGAATAACAGGCAACTCAGACGTTACTGCATCTATAAATATTTCCTTATCATTGATAACCAAAGCATAGTTCGATGCCTTTTCCTCGCCAATGGTTGAGTAAGATTTCGCACTTATGTTTTTTCCACATGCTGAACCAGCTCCATGCCCGGGATATACAAGCACGTCGTCCGGCAGCGTTTTTATCTTTTTTTGCAGTGAATCAAATAACATCGCCGCCAGCTCCTCTTTCTGAAGATTGCCACTTAACAGATCAGGCCGGCCCACATCGCCCGCAAACAAGGTATCGCCAGTGAACACTGAATGTAGTTTGCCACTTTCGTCGTGCAGTAGAAAACAAACTGATTCAACAGTGTGTCCGGGTGTATGTAACACCTCTAGCTGTATATGACCTATTGTTAGTTTCTCACCATCCTCACTGATGTATGCTTTATAGGCAGGGTTTGCATTAGGGCCGAAGACAATTGTTGCACCGGTCATATTGGCAAGGTCTATGTGCCCGGAAACGAAGTCGGCATGAAAATGCGTTTCCAGGACATACTTAATGACCGCACCCCGCTCTTTTGCGATTTTCATATATGGCTCCGGATCTCTCAACGGATCTATTACTGCTGCTTCATTTCCTGATTCGATGTAGTAAGCCGCATGCGCCAGGCAATTGGTATAAATCTGCTGTATGTACATAATAGTCTATTAAATTAGTGACACTTAAAATACTCAAATGGTTCTTTGCAATCATTACATTGATACAGTGACTTGCAGGCAGTTGCACCAAAACGGCTTATTATCACAGTATCCTCTGAATGACACCTTGGGCAGGGAATAACATTGTGTGCAAACACATCTGAAGTACAGGATGAATGCAGCGGAGGTGCAATACCATATCTGCTCAGTTTTTCCTTAGCAGCCTCTGTCATCCAGTCTGTGGTCCAGGCAGGGTCGTAAACCAGCTTTACTTTTACAGGTTTTATTCCCTGTTTAGCCAGCGTCAACTTTATGTCCTGCTCTATGATACCCATTGCCGGACATCCGGTATAGGTAGGGGTAAGCACTATTTCGTATCCACTTTCATCAATCAGCACATCGTGCAGCATACCCATTTCGTAAATATTTACCACAGGTATTTCCGGGTCCGGTATTACAGAAAGCAGACTGATAATCTCCTCTTTAGTATATTTTGGCTTTACCATATTGCTTCAGGATATGTGCGTTGCAGATATTGCATTTCAGACAAAATATGCCCCAGGTGTTCTGTATGTACTCCTTTGCTGCTTCCGGTTTGCATGTATTCGTCTGCCGGTATAGCAATTGCGGCATCAGCAAGTATCTGCCTTACAATAGCATTCCACTTCTCTTTTAGTGGCGGCATATCTACTGCAATATTTGCATCCTGTAGGATGGCTGCGGCTTCGTCAGTCTCAAAAAGTTCTCCGGTATACATCCATAGTGCACTGACTGCCGCCTGCATACGCGAGCGACTTTCATCAGTACCATCACCCAGCCTCAGCACCCAATCACGGGCATGAGCCATGTGGTACTTTACTTCCTTCAGAGTTTTAGCTGCAATAGCTGCTAATGTTGGATCACTGCTGTTTTGCAGCTCACTGAAAAAGTAGAACTCATATACGGAGACAAAAAGCAGTCTTGCAATAGTATTGGCAAAATCACCATTTGGCATCTCTATTATCAGATTATTGTAGTACTCCCGCTCGCCTCTGCGATATGCCAGGTCGTCAGCAGTCTTTTCCATATCTCCTAATTGCCCGGCATAACCAAGTATTGCCTGTGCCCTACCTATCATATCCAGCGCAAAGTTGGTGAGAGCAAGGTCTTCCTCCAGAATAGGTGCGTTCGAGCACCACTCAGACAGACGGTATGAATGTATCAGCGCATTGTCACCTAATCTGAGACTGTACTTATATAGTGCTTGTTGTTTGGTTATTGTGTTCATTTTAAATAGCTTTTGCGCCCTCAGGCATCGTATAAAATGTAGGCATACGATATACTTTGTCATTTGCAGGATCAAACAGCATATCGTTATCATCAGGGTTCGATGCTACTATTGCATCTGTAGGCACTACCCAAATACTTGTCCCTTCGCCCCTGCGGGTATAGGTGTCACGTGCGTTCTGCAATGCCATGTTTTTGTCTGCTGCGTGTACACCGCCAGCGTGTATATAGTTCGCACCGGGTTTTGATTGCATAAATACTTCCCAGCTAGCCAATTGAGAATCTACTGCCATAACTATTTCAGTTTTATAAATGAATTAATTTCTTTTCCTGTTTCATTCTGTATGCCTCTGCTGCTTCTCTAACCCAGGCACCCTCATTGTGCACTTTTTTATGGTGTTCCATACGCTGTTTGTTGCATGGACCATTACCGGATATAACTCTGTAAAACTCATTCCAGTCTATAGCGCCATGATCATAGCCTCCTTTCGATTCGTTCCATTTCAGGTCGGTATCCGGTATTTTCAACCCTATTACCTGTGCCTGCTGTACGGTCTTATCTATAAATTTCTGACGCAGCTCGTCATTCGAATGACGTTTTATTTTCCACTTCACAGCATCTCCGCTGTGTGGCGACTCGCTATCATGCGGGCCAAACATCATAAGCGAAGGCCACCACCACCTGTTCATTGCATCCTGTGCCATTTCTTGCTGGTCTTTTGTACCACGCATCATTGTCGTCATTATCTCATACCCCTGCCGCTGATGAAAACTTTCTTCTTTGCAAATCCTCACCATAGCACGTGAGTAAGGACCGTAAGATGTGCGCTGCAGCGATACCTGATTTACTATAGCAGCACCATCTACCAGCCACCCTATTGCGCCCACATCCGCCCAGGTAAGTGCCGGGTAATTGAATATATTGGAGTACTTAGCTTTTCCTGAGTGCAATTGTGCAATCATTTCACTTCGGGAAATCCCCAATGTTTCAGCAGCGCTGTAAAGATACAATCCATGCCCGCCTTCATCTTGTATCTTGGCCAGCAAAATTTGTTTGGCACGCAGGCTCGGAGCCCTTGTAATCCAGTTGCCCTCAGGCTGCATACCTATTACTTCAGAATGTGCGTGTTGCGACATCTGCCGTATGAGGTGTTTCCTATAAGCATCAGGCATCTTATCTCTGGGTTCTATCGCATCGCCCCTTTCTATCTTCTCTTCAAAATGCTTTAGCAATTCTCTGCGAACTTCCTCTGTTTTTTCCAGTAGTTCCATAAATTGATTTTAATAGCTTTTATGTTGGTGAATTCTACATTCTTAATGCTTGCTTACAATGTTCCTCTGCGTTCCTGCTCTGCTTCTATAGATTCGAACAGTGCCTGAAAATTTCCTTTTCCAAAAGACCTGGCACCCTTGCGTTGAATGATTTCGAAGAACAGTGTTGGCCTGTCTTCTACCGGCTTAGTAAATATCTGTAGCAGATAGCCTTCTTCATCTCTGTCTACCATTATACCCAGACTCTTCAGTACTGCCATATCCTCTGCTATCTCCCCTACCCGCTCAGATACTGTATCGTAGTATTTTCCGGGCACATACAAAAACTCTACCCCTCTTTTCCTCATTTCAGAAATGGTGAATACTATATCATCAGTAGCCACAGCTATATGCTGGCATCCGGCACCTCCATAGAAATCAAGATATTCCTCAACCTGCGACTTCTTTAACCCCTTTGCAGGCTCATTTATCGGAAATTTTATACGCCCGTTGCCATTTGTCATTACCTTGCTCATAAGAGCCGTGTACTGTGTTGAAATATCTTTATCGTCAAAGGTTACGAGATTTGCAAAACCCATCACATTAGCATAGAATGCTGCCCACTTGTTCATTGCGCCCAATTCCACATTACCCACCATATGGTCTATGAATTTTAGTCCTACTGATGGCGGGTTGTATTCAGAATCCCATTTTTCATATCCAGGCAGAAACACTCCATTGTAATTTTTCCGCTCCACAAACACGTGCACCGTGTCCCCATAGGTGCGAATGCCGGCTCTTATAACGGTTCCGTCTTTATCTTCTTCCGTTACCGGCTCAAAGTAACTTTCAGCTCCTCTTTTGGTTGTCTCTTCAAATGCCTTTACCGCATCATCTACCCACAATGCTATCACTTTCACTCCATCACCATGCTTTTTCAAGTGCTCAGAAATGGCAGTATCGGGCTGCAGCGGCGTCGTAAGCACAAGCCTGATTTTGTCCTGCACTAGCACGTAGGAGGTACGATCTCTAACACCAGTCTCCAAACCCGAATAGGCAAGTGACTGAAATCCGAATGCAGTTTTGTAATAGTGGGCTGCTTGCTTGGCATTGCCCACATACATTTCTACATAATCGGTACCGTTGATAGGCAAAAAATCCTGCGCTTTGTCGAAGATTTTTTCAATGCCATAATTGTAGTTAGTTACTTCTTTCAAATTTTGCGTTTCCATATTATCTCATTTATTCTGTTATCCATGATTTGTAATAGTCCGGCACATCTATTTTCATTGCCTCTTCCGTTATCATCAATGGATTAAACGGGTCAATCATCACTGCCAGTTCGCCTGTTTCCTTCTGCCCTATGCTTCGCTCTATAGCTCCGGGATGGGGGCCATGAGGAATACCGCCGGGATGCAGCGTAAACTGACCTTCCTTAATATTGTTTCGGCTCATAAAATCACCATCAACATAGTATAGCACCTCATCACTATCTATATTGCTATGATGATACGGAGCAGGTATGGCCATTGGGTGATAATCATACAACCTTGGCACGAAGGAGCACACCACAAAGTTTTTACTTTCAAATGTCTGATGCACAGGTGGCGGCATATGTATACGACCGGTAATAGGCTCAAAATTGAAAATTGAAAACGTATAAGGATAATGATAGCCATCCCAGCCAGCCACATCAAAAGGATGATTGGCATATACATAGGGAAACATCATCCCTTTCTTTTTGATGTAAATATCAAAACTGCCTTTCTCGTCTATGGTCTGCAGGTTTTGTGGCCTCTTGATATCGCGTTCACAAAAAGGGGAATGTTCCAGCAACTGTCCGAAATCATTTCTGTAACGGCGGGGAGTAAAAATGGGATCAAAAGACTCTATATACAACAACTTGTTTTCTGCCGTGTTGAATACTATCTGATAAACAGTACCTCTGGGTATAACAATGTAATCCCCATAGTTAAAATGTAGCGAGCCATACATTGTATACAACATACCACTTCCTTTGTGCACAAAGAGCAACTCATCTGCATCCGCATTCTTATAAAAATATTCGGGTGAAGCGGTTGGGGCAGCCATTCCTATGTGCATTGCATTATTTACAAATAGCGTCTTGCGGCTTTTTATATAGTCTGCTTCGGGTTTAACATCATACCCATTAAAGCTCATTGCATTTAGTCCGTTTTCAATAGCAATCTCAGGAGCCACAGAATACGGTTTTCCTTTTTGCTTAACACAGGTGGGCGGGTAAAGGTGATAAACAAGTGATGAAAGGCCGGCAAATCCCTGAGTACCCACTAATTCTTCCTGATACAGATTGCCATTGGGCTGGCGGCTTACGGTATGTCGTTTTTCTGGTACTAGTCCGAGACTATGATAAAATGGCATGAATATTGATTTTTCAGCCACAAACTTATTCAGTTCATCAGGTAGTGATAATGACCTGAAGCAGTCTCCGGTATGATATTAGTCAGACACACCAAAATAAAAAAAGCCACTGATTACAGTGGCTCGATAAAAGGTATCTATTAAAAACTATTACGCCCATATATACTGCTTCTTATTGAGCAGCATTGCTTCGCCAGTTATAGTTTGCTCGCCTGTGGTTGCATCATATACAGCACATTCATAAAGTATGCGGTTCTTCTCTTTTATTATCTCTTTTACCTTTACTACTGCCTCATACTCTGTGTTTACAAACATTGGTTTCAGCCATTTTATGTTCTGACTCATATACACATGACCATCGGCATACCAGAGTGCACCAAAAATCTTTGTAAAAACACTGGCACCTAAAAAGCCATGAATAATATTGCGCCCAAACATGCTGGCTGCACCTGCAGCAGCATCTATATGCAATGGGTTAGTGTCACCGCTTACGCGGGCATAAGTATCTACATCATCTTGTGTGTAGCTATACTTGTGGCGAAATTCATCTCCGATTTGTAGCATTTATTTTAAATTTTGCAGCGAAAGTAACATTTATTTCTACGTGTGTTATTTACAGGGATATATTTATAATTCACATTAGCTGACAAGGCACAATTGAATAAACATGTGCAATTTGTAATCACAACAAAAAGGTTAAGATATTGTTATATTACAAAAAAATGCAAGAATAAACATTGAATGAGATTAAGATTTACTACTTTTGCGGCGTCTTATAGTGGTAAATAATAATCTGAGAAGAAGAACGGATAACTTTAGGTTATCGAGCAACTAAAATAGACAGAATAAATTACCCAACAAAATAATTAAGTATTTTTTTTATTAAATAACAAATATCATGGCTTTTCAAGACACAAACAACCTGGTAGACACCATCGTTGACACGCAAAAAAAAGTTTTGGATTCTGTAGTGGAAACCACTAAGAAATTCACAAACAGTAACAATCCACTCAATGATTCTATTGAGAAAGGCACAGATTGGTACAAAAACTGGCTAGAGAGCCAGAAAACACTATATACCAAAGCTTCTGCTCAGGCAAGTGCTGCTGCAGATACAACCGGCGATAAAGACACTACTGCTAAAGCAAACGAATTTTTTGATCAGTGGATGACGATGCAGGCTAACCTCGCAAAACAAATGTGGGAAACTGCTCAGGAGTCTGCTAAAAAGTTCGCTACAGGCACTAACGGTACTAATCCGTTTACAGCCGGAACAAATCCTTTTACAACTGGCACTAACCCGTTCATGGCAAATAACCCATTTGCTGCTACCAATCCATTTGCAAACTGGCAGAATAACTTCAGTAATATGCAGAACCCATGGAATGGTTTTATGAACAACATGCCAAATGCTAACTGGATGAGCCAGATGCAGAATATGAACCCTTTCCAGAATAACATGGAAGAGTTTAAGAAAGCAACTGAAACAACTACCGGCATGTTCAACCAATACTACAGTATGCTGAACAATAGCTTCGGTGAGTGGCAGAAGAGTTTTGAAAATGGCACTGTGCAGGACGCATATAAAAACATGATGAACAGTGGTGACAGTTTTGCAAAGTTTGCAGAAATCTGGACGCCAATGTTTAAGTCTATCCAGGACAAAACATTCAGCATGGATGAGTACAAAAAATTCATGAATCCTGAATTGTACAAAGAATTGATGGATAAGTTTTTTGGCTTTTTGCCGGAAGCTAGTCGTCAGCAGCTCAACAACATGACTGCTCAGATGAACGAGAACATGAAGAAAATGAGCGAAAATGGCATGAACAGCTTTAACCAGATGCGCGACAACATGGGCAAAATGGGTAATGGTTCAGAAATGTTTGGTAAGATGCAGGGCGCATTTGACCAGATGACTTCAATGATGAACGAAGCTGCTGCTCCATTTGCAAAAATGATCACTCCAAACCAGCACACAAAGAGCTTGTCTGAGTGGAAAGACCTGAGCAGCCGCATAGCTACTTACAACCTGAAAAATTCAGAACTGCAGTACATGATTTACACTCAGGGTACTAAAGTAATGGACAAGCTGGCTGAAAACATTGCCAAAAAAGTACAGGATGGCACTGAAGTAACCAGCATGCTGGCTTTGTATCAGGAGTGGCTGAATATCAGCGACAAAGTTTACGTTTCTCTGTTCGAAAGCACAGAATACAGCGAGAAAATGGGCGAAGTGAGCAGCTTGCAAAACAAGCTTCGTAGGGATATAGACCTGCAAATGGAAAAAATGCTCAAAGACATACCAGTAGCTACCCGCAGCGAAATGGATGAGGTTTACAAAACTATCTATGAACTGAAGAAGAAAGTACGTCAGCTTGAGAAAATGCTGGATCTTGAAGGCGAAGAAAAAATTGAAGAACCTAAAGTTGCAAAAACAACTAAAAGCACCAAGAAGTAATCAATACTTCTTCCAAAATAGACTTAAAAAGGGAACGCATTTCAAAATGTGTTCCCTTTTTTAATTCTGACAAGTAATTTTCAATTGAAACTATAAGTCCTTCAGAAATGATATAATTCCTGCATTTACTTCTTCTGCTTTTTCCCATTGCACAAAGTGTCCGCAATCAGCTATCATCAACATTTTAGCATTGGGCATTTTCTTCACACCTTCCTTAGCTACAGACAGTGTTGTTGTTTGATGCAATAGCCTATTAGGAATAAGAGCATCGTTATTACCAAATAAAACTAATGAAGGCTGTAGTACCAACTGCAGTTTGTCGTTTACAGACTCTTCCAGCATACTTTTGATGCAGGCATCTATCATTTTTTTATAGTAGTTCAGTTTATAAGTCCGTATAAGTGCGGTGAGCTCCTTTATCAGCCCCTGGCTATGCCCGCTATGCCTGTAAAAACTATTCTCTACTGTAGTTCGCAGATTCTGCTCATCAGTAGTCAGGAAGCTAAACATGGAAATAGTGCTGTAATAAATCGTTTTATCAATAGCAGAAAAAACCTCAAAACCGGCCGGCGCACACAATATCAGTGCGTTTGCGCATGTTGGATATTTCAATAAAGTTGTAATGGCTATTTGCCCACCCATAGAATGGCCTGCAAGACACACATTCTTAAGCCCCATTTTCTCAATAAAATTGAAAACAACTTCAGCAAAAAAATCCATGCTGAATTTGTGCTCATTTCTGTCAGATAGGCCATTACCCGGCAAGTCTATTGCTACACACCTGTACTTGCTCTGCAATACTTCTATATTCTTTTTCCATACAGGTGAGTAGTTGGCTAGTCCATGTAAAAACAATAAGGTCCTGTCTCCTTTGCCTTCATCCATGTAGGCAATATTGCAATTGCCAGGGAGGTCCGTATAATGTACTTCGTATGGATATTTGATATTTCCGGTCATTACTGATTGTCTCCAAATTTTGAGTCAGAATAGTATATTCTGCCTGGGGCTGTAATGATATTTAACTCTCGTTCCTTATACAAAAAACTAAAGGTGCAATATACGCTGCACCTTTAGTTATTACCTTACAATATTACAATTACAGTGAATAATTAGCTTTTTTCAATCACCCACTTAGCGACAGCAGGTCCCAGCTCTTTCTGAGACTTAGTGCCTACAAACACACCTATGTGACCACCGGGGAAAGGATACTCTTTCTTGTCCTTAGAGCCTATTACATTCATTATGTTCTTAGTGCTTTCGTTAGGTATTATATTGTCCTCTGTAGCATATACATTCAGGAAAGGCATAGTTACGTTCTTCAGGTTTACCTTTCTGCCACCCAGTTCAAAATCACCGGTTATCAGCTTATTGTCACGGAAAAGGTCCTTGATATACTTGCGGTACATCTCGCCGGGTATAGCTGGCAAATCACTTTTCCATTTTTCCATACGCAGGAAGTTGAGCATCTTGTCCCGGTCTTCCAGCGAATCCATTAGTCCCAAATATTTGCTAATGTTCATGCTTGGTTTCAGCATACCAAAAGCACCATCTACCATTTCGCCGGGTATAGTACCTATGTTGTCCACCATTGCATCTACATCTATATACTTTGTCCATTTGTACAGCATACACTTGGTAGTAGAAAAGTCGTAAGGAGCAACATAAGTAGTCAGAGATTGTAGCTTTTCCGGGTACAGTGCGGCGTATATCATAGAGAATGTACCGCCCTGGCAAATACCCATTTTATGAATCTTAGGTGTGTTATGGCGTTTGCGCAGAAAGTCTACAGCACCATTCATATACACATCTATATAGTCTTCCATAGTCAGGTAACGGTCAGACTTGTTGTGGTATCCCCAATCCATAATATAGATATCCAAACCCTCGTCCATCAGTTTTTTCATCAGGCTGCGGTCGGGCTGCAGATCCAGTACATCATGCCTGTTTAGCATTGCAAAAGACACAAGCACCGGTATAGCACATTTCGCTGGTGTCTCTCTCGTGTAATGGTACATTTTTATCTTGTCGCAAGACCATACCAATTCTTTCTTGGTAGTACCTATTTCTACCTTTTCTATTGCTTGTAGTGTCTTGTATCCCTTAGCTAGTTTTTCGGTTGTTGAGATCAACTCCTCTGCTATTGCTGTGGTATTAAAATTCATAACTTTTTTTAAAATTTCGGCGAAGGTACGTGTATTTATTTTTATAGTTATCAATTGGCAGCTATTATCTGTTATATTTTACATAAAAACATAGATAGGAGAAATAAAAAAAACAACGTGGATGGTTAATATATACTATGATAACTAACAGTATTGAACGGAATTATTATCTTAGGATTCTAAAACCATTAATTTATGAGCAATTCAGACAAAAGAATAGTATTGGTAACCGGAGCTACAGGCGGACTGGGAACAGCAATGTGCAAAAAACTGTACGACGATGGTTATATTGTTGTAGCTAATTATCGCAGCGAAGAAAAAGCTATAGAGTGGAAAAACAAACTGCATGAAGAAGGATATGATATTGCAATATACTACGCAGATGTGGCCGATTACGACTCATGTGGCGCCATGATCAGTAAAATTGCTGAAGAAATAGGACATGTAGATGTATTGGTAAATAATGCCGGTATTACAAAGGATGGTGCATTCAGAAAAATGAGCTATGAAAACTGGAAAGCAGTAATCTCTACTAACTTAGACAGCGTTTTTAACTGTACTCGTCATGTAATCAATCACATGATTGAGAACAATTTTGGTCGCATCATTAATATATCATCCGTTAATGGTCAGCGAGGTCAGTTCGGACAAGCCAACTACTCTGCCGCCAAGGCGGGTATGCATGGTTTCACCAAAACTCTGGCTATGGAGGTAGCCAGTAAAGGAGTAACGGTAAATACAATTTCGCCCGGCTACATAGGTACCGACATGGTCATGGCTGTAAAAGAAGAAATAAGAAATCAGATTATAGCACAGATCCCTTTGGGCCGGCTGGGAGGCACAGAAGAAGTTGCTTATCTCGTGTCATTCCTCGCCTCAGAACATGCGAACTTTATTACGGGCGCCAACCTTAGTATAAACGGTGGTCAGCACGTCTACTAAAAATTAATTGTAAAATATTTCCATGCCTCTGAATAGCTGCTACAGATATTTAGAGGCATTTTTTCATGTACTTCCATGCCACTATCACTACCAATAATTTTTCGAAAGCCGCATTTGGGAGATGCATTATTAACTACAATATAGATACTTACAGTGCTTTCTTTTTGACTATTGTTTGCTGAATACGTATCTTGCCGGCTCAAAAAAACGAAACGAAAATTTATGTCATTGAAATTGAATAATGTAACTGTAATTGGTTCAGGTACTATGGGAAATGGTATCAGTCATGTTTTTGCGCAATGCGGCTTTAATGTAAGCATGATGGATATTAATCAGACAGCATTAGACAAGGCTATTGCTACTATTAACAAAAACATGGACCGACTGGTAGTAAAGGGCACTATTACTGAGGAAGTGAAAATGCAATCATTGTCACGTATCAAAACGTATACAGACATGGCTGCGGCAGTAAAAGACGCAGATTTGGTAGTAGAAGCGGCTACAGAAAATATAGACCTGAAACTCAATCTGTTTCGGCAGCTCGATCAGCATTGCCCGGAACATTGTATACTTGCCACCAATACTTCATCGATATCTCTTACGCGCATAGCGTCAGTTACAAAGCGTCCGGGAAAAGTGATTGGAATGCACTTCATGAATCCGGTGCCTGTGATGAAGCTTATTGAAGTAATCAATGGTTATGGCACAGATGCAGAAGTAACACAAACTATTTACAAGTTGTCTGAGCAACTGGGCAAAGTTCCTTGCGTAGTAAATGATTATCCTGGCTTCATTGCCAATCGTATATTGCTGCCAATGATCAATGAAGCAGTACTGGCATTGCAGGAAGGCGTGGCAGGCGTGGCAGAAATAGACACTATCATGAAGTTGGGTATGGCGCATCCTATGGGGCCATTACAACTGGCTGATTTCATAGGTCTTGACACCTGTTACTCTATCATGAATGTGCTGCACATGGGCTTCGGTGCTCAGAAATATGCACCCGCTACCCTACTGGCCAACATGGTTCAGGCCGGATATCTGGGTGTGAAGTCAGGTGAAGGATTCTATAAGTATACAGCAGGCAGCAAAGACCTTGTGGTAAGCGAGCGCTTTGCAAGCCGTGTTTGGAAATAAATATAAAGTTGAATTACAAAAAGCCACAACCTGCCGATAGCATGTTGTGGCTTTTCTCATTTTACCGCTTTCTATACCGGCCAGGTAAAACTCAAGGTTTTCTTACAATCCGGATGCAGACTTTCGTATACCGGGCATGTTTTGGCAATATGCTCAATCTTTGTTTTCTGCTTGTCAGAAAATGGTTTGCTTTTCGGAAAACTGAACTTGATGACGAGCTCACCAATCTTTCTGGGGTTCGATGTCATTATTTTAGTAACCTCGCACTCGGCACCATCTATATTCAGATCATGTATCGATGCGGATATACCGATAGTAGTAAGTATGCAGGTGGCCAAAGCAACTGCAACAAGGTCAGTGGGAGAAAACCGCTCTCCCTTTCCATGATTATCTATTGGTGCGTCCGTTTCAATAACACTGCCAGAGTTCTCATGTCTGGCGCTGGTGCGTAAGTCGCCTGTATATATTATGTGTGCTGTCATGTTTTATTTTGTGTTAAATTTACGGACTAAGCTATAGGTAAAAAAAGGATTATTTTTTAGAATGAAGAACTATAAGTAATTTAGTACTGACATTATGTGTGGCTGTTCTAAGATCGCGCTTATATTACTTACTATTTTCGGCAGCATAACTCATGCCGGAGCGCAAGATGTATTTTCCGGAATTTCAGACACTTCAAAAAAAATTAAAAGTCCAGGTAGTACAGTCGCCCCCCGTCAGTCGCCCAAGGGTCCTAAGCCTATAAAGAAAGAGATAAGTTTTGGTTACCGGCTTAACACCGCCGGCTGGGCTATGTATATGGATTATGGCAGTGTAAAAGCACGCAGTGCCAAAACTTCCGATATGTTTTACAATGTTAACTTCATACAGTTTGAATTATCGGAAAAGAAAAGTCCAAAGCAGGAAAAAATTGTAGTAGAAGATAATAGTACGGGCACTTCCAGTAAGTATGTATATGGAAAAATTAATAATTTTTATGCTGTAAAACTTGGATATGGTTTTCGCAAAATGCTAGCCGGAAAACCCGACCCGGGGTCTGTTTCCATTCATTGGAGCAATGTTCTTGGTGGTTCACTAGGTCTGCTCAAACCATACTACCTCAACGTATATAATGCCACAAGTGACCTGGATGTAATAAAATATTCCGATGTTACTCAGTCCCGATTTCTGCAGCAGCAGTCTATCATAGGCAGTGCAGGTTTTGGTACCGGATTGGGTGAAATAAAAATGATACCTGGAGGGCATTTTAAGTCCATGCTCCATTTCGACTTATCTGCCAACAGAAAAAGTGTAGTAGCTCTGGAAACTGGTGTAAATATTGAATATTATTCTGCTAATGTACCCCTGATGCTCAATCAGGAGGCTAATCCATACTTTGTTGAACTATTTCTTGCATTCCAATTTGGGAAACGCTGGTGATGGTTGTAATTTGCACTCCAATATGCAAGAACTGCCTGTTATTAGTCCGATTGATATTACATCTGAAACACGGGTTAAAAAACCCGATTGGCTTCGGGTGAAGCTTCCCCTAGGTGAGAATTATCGCCATGTTCGAAAGTTGGTAGATACCCACAAACTTCACACCATCTGCGAAAGCGGAAATTGCCCCAACATGGGCGAATGCTGGGGCGAGGGTACAGCCACTTTTATGATATTGGGCAATATATGCACACGCTCCTGTGGATTTTGTGCAGTGGCTACCGGCAGACCTGAGCCGGTAGATTGGGATGAACCACAACGGGTAGCTGAAGCTATTTACCTGATGAAAGTGAAACATGCTGTTATCACTTCGGTAGACAGAGACGAGCTGAAAGACGGAGGCTCCATTATATGGTCTAACACCATAAAGGCAGTACGTGCATTAAACCCTGAAACAACGCTGGAAACCCTCATCCCCGATTTTAAAGGTGAATGGGAAAACCTGCAACGAATTATTGATGTATCTCCCGAAGTGGTTTCGCATAATCTGGAAACAGTAGAACGCCTTACCCGCAAAGTTCGGATACAGGCAAAATACCATCGCAGCCTCGAAGTAATACGCAGGCTAAAAGACGGTGGCATGCGCACCAAAAGCGGCATTATGCTGGGTTTGGGCGAGGAAAAAGAAGAAGTGCTGCAATCATTGCAAAATCTGGCAGACAATGGCTGCGATGTAGTAACAATGGGTCAATACCTGCAACCTACACAGAAACACTTGCCGGTAGTGCGCTTTGTACATCCCGATGAGTTTGCTTTTTACAGGGAAGAAGGTTACAAAATGGGACTTGATTATGTAGAAAGCGGACCCTTGGTTCGTTCATCCTATCATAGCGAGCGACACGTATTTGCAGGTGAAGGAAGGAGGAAGTGGGAAGAAGCTAAATCTACGTTATAATTCCGGCAATTGACAACGCAAAACACTGGAAAATACTGGAAAGACAAGTTGCACCTTACATCACATGTAGAGGGCGGCTCCTTCAGCGAGGTGTTCCGCTCAGATTTACTGCTGCCTCAGGAATCACTCACCAAACACCACAACGGCTCCCGAAATGCGATGACCAGCATATACTTCATGCTGGAGTATGGCGATTTCTCCGCATTCCATCGTATCGCGTCAGATGAGGTTTGGCATCACTACGATGGCGACACCTTGTGTATCTACGAAATAAAACCGAACGGTACACTTACAAAACATTTGCTGGGTATCGAGGGCTCTGCACTACCGTTTGTGGCGATTGCTGCTGGCAGTTGGTTCGCATCCAGAGTTGAGGAGCCGGGCAGTTTTACACTATGCGGATGCACCGTAGCTCCAGGCTTTGATTTTGCTGATTTTGAACTGGCTAATAGGTGGGCTTTGCAACAACAGTTTCCGGATTATAAAAATCTTATTGCTGAATTAACCCGACAATAAATGTTATTATAGTTTTGCGGTTGATAGCACAGAATTAAATACGACATTTTTTTTTGAAAGCATTTTGAAATGAGCATTTTTACACTAACTTTATACCCAAGAAATAGAATCTATTTGTAAACTAAAAACTTTCTGTATGAAACTTAGGATTTTCACAGGCATGCTGCTGGTAATGTTTTTATCAGTTTTGAATTCATTCCAGGCTCAGGCCCACGACGGATGCAAAAAAGACAAATGTTGTAATAAGAACCGCCACACAGGTTGCTGGGGGCATCACGGTTACTATTACGGACCAGATGGCGCATATTCTAAGAACAAAGGTGCATGCTGCGACAAAAAAGAAAGTGCTTCGTGCTCAGATAAAAAAGACTGCTGCAAAAGCAAATGTGGAAGATCATGGAAAGGCACTTACACACGTGCACGTTATCATGAAGATTGCTGCGGTCGCGGTCATTTGACTTCAGATAAAAACAATGATGATTAATTAATCTCAATTTATATAATAATCAAGCCGCATTTTTTGCGGCTTTTTTTATGTTGTAACTTTTGCATACTACAATCAGCACTTTTAGAGTTATACTATCTACATTTCCCTTATTTTAGCACCATGAAGCGGCAATTATTATTCTGTCTGTTATTTACCTCCTTTACATCCTATGCCCAGACCTATTGGCAACAACATGTGGCCACCAAAATAGACGTGAAACTCGATGATAAAAATCATATACTCAATGGTTTTGAAGAACTGATATACACCAACAATTCACCAGACACACTCAGGTTTATATATATACATCTTTGGCCAAATGCATTTAAGAATGACCATACACCCTTTGCAAAACAACAGGACAGAAACCACAATACAGACTTCTACTATTCTAAAAAGGAAGATAGAGGATATATGGATAGCCTCCAGTTTGTGGTAGACGGAGTGGGTGTAGACCATTATACAACCGCCAATGCACCTGACATAGCCAGAGTAGACCTGATAAAACCACTGCTGCCTGGTGGAAAGATAAAAATAGGCACACCTTTTAGGGTAAAATTACCCAAGGTATTCTCCCGAAACGGGCACACAGGTCAGGCATATTATGTTTCGCAATGGTTTCCAAAACCAGCAGTATATGACCACAAAGGATGGCACCCTATTTCTTACTTAGATCAGGGTGAGTTTTACAGCGAATTCGGTTCGTACGATGTAAACATAATATTACCAGCCAATTATATTCTTATGGCTACCGGAAATTGCGTAAGTGCCGAGGAAAATGCATGGTTGGATTCGATGGCGGTAAAACCCCTACCCTCTGATACGCTCTACAGAAAAAGCACTCCCCCCAGCGCACTGGAATATAAGTCTGTCCATTTCACTGAAGACAGCATTCATGATTTCGCATGGTTTGCCGACAAACGCTATATAGTGCGCAAGGATACCGTTTATTCTCCCGGTACTGGAAAACTTATTACTACCTGGTCTGCATTTCTTCCTGTCTATCAGGACAAATGGCTGAAGGCAAATGACTACCTGAAAGATGCCGTAAAATACTACGGCACATGGGTAGGTCCGTATCCATACAGCACCATAAAAGCCGTACTCGGCGATATGAAGTCGGGAGGAGGTATGGAATATCCTACTATAACCCTTATAGACCGTGTAGCTACCTCTAAGTTAAAAACAGTAGTAGTACACGAGGCAGGGCACAACTGGTTTTATGGTATTCTGGCCAGTAATGAGCGGGAACACGCATGGATGGACGAAGGACTAAATACTTTTTATGAACAAAAAGCTACTTCAGCAATCAAAACGGATGCCAGCGGCAAACGTAAAAATGTACTCGATGAATCACTTTTTTACTACCAGTTTGCAAAAACTGCTGAAGACCAACCAATAAATACCCATTCAGACCGTTTCAGAAACTTAAATTATGGCATAGATGTGTATTACAAATCTGCGCTTATGCTGCGCTGGCTGGAACAATACATGGGCGAGGAAAATTTTGGCAAAGGAATGAAAGACTACTTCGATAAGTGGAAATTCCGGCACCCGTACCCTGAGGATTTCAGGGTCCTAATGCAAAAACAAACCACAAAATCAATAGACTGGTTCTTCGATACCATTCTTAATACTGATGAGAAAATTGATTTCACAATAAGCAAAGCCCGCACCTCCGGCAGCAATACAGAAGTCACTGTAAAAAACAAGTCCGGTGTTCCTGCACCGCTACTGGTAGCCGCTTACGACAAGAACGACAGCCTGCTGTCTGCAACCTGGACCGATCCATTCGATAAAGAAACAAAACTCACTATTCCTTCCGGTGAATGGACAAGGTTGCGCGTAGACGAAGTGATACCCGATGCAAAATCGACCAACGATGTGTATAGAAGAAGGGCATTGTTTCATCAGTTCGGGCTAAAGGTTAGGCCATTCGTAGGGCTCAACCGCTCAGACAAGGACAAACTCTTCATTGCCCCTGCGGCAGGTGTAAATAAGTACGATGGCTTTATGGCAGGTTTATTGATACACAATCTCACATTACCCGAAAACCGGTTTGCTTATGCATTTACGCCAATGTTTTCGTTCCGTACCGAAACATTTGTAGGTGCAGGCTCAATGGGTTACACCTGGTACACCGGCAGCATCTTTCAGGAGATAATGCTGGGTGTTGATGCCAAAACCTTCCATCATGACGAAACGAACTATAACCTCAAACAATCAATCTATGCCCGCTATATCAAGGTGGCACCCTCATTACAGTTTATATTAAAAGAACGTGACCCACTCAGCACGGCTACACGTACCCTCACTCTGAAAGAGTACAATATTAATGAAGACGTAATAAACTTCGGAGCAGACAGCACTGCAATACCATCGCTTACCAACCAGCAAAATATGTATGTCGGTATTCGCTACCAGCACACCAACAGCCGCACCTACAACCCTTTTAGCTATTCAATCGATGGTCATGGTAATGGCGACTTCGCCAAGCTGAACGTGGAAGGAAATGTACGCGTAGACTACTATGCTCCCAAAAAAGCACTCTATGTGCGTGCCTATCTCGGCAAGTTTTTTGCTATCAACGACAACCCTGCTCTTACCAACCGCTACCAGCTCAATGCGAGCTATAGCGGTGTAAATGACTACCTCTATGATGGCACTTACCGTGGCAGAAATGTAAGTGATGGTTTTTCGGGACAGCAGATATCTGCTATGCAGGAAGGCGGTTTCAAAATACCGGTATTCAACGGCGCCTACCGCACAGACAACTGGATGGCTGCACTGAACCTCAAAACCGACCTACCGTTGATCAAGCTGCCCATTCGCCTGTTTCTGGATGCAGGGCTGATACCCAACCCTTCTCCGGGCTTCAAGAATGTGAAGAGCACACTAATGCTGTATGATGCAGGTATTGAAATATTCCTGTCTAAGGAAGTGGCTTTTTATATTCCCCTTATTATGAGTAGCGACTTCCGTGATTATCTCAGCAATACTTTTGGCAATAAAAATGTGTTTGCTCGCAGCCTGTCTTTCACGCTGCATCTACAAAACATCAACTGGCTAAAAACACCAGCCAGAGTCCTAAAAAGCACTTCGAACTAAAAAAGCGCTGACATCATTAGAGGTAAATGATGTCAGCGCTTTAGTAAATACTGTGACTATTATTTGTAGCTCAGTCCCATATTCCAAAAGAGGAATGACCATTTATCGGCCTGCTCGGCTATTATCATATCAGTAGGTTTTCCTGCACCGTGACCAGCTTTGGTTTCTATACGTATAAGCGTAGGATTATTACAGCTTTGGCCCGCCTGTAATGCTGCCGCAAACTTGAATGAGTGTGCTGGTACTACCCTGTCATCATGGTCGCCGGTAGTCACCATTGTTGCCGGATAGCACTGGTTTTTCACATTATGTACCGGAGAATAATTAAGCAGGTAGTCAAACATCTCTTTGCTGTCTTCAGCCGTGCCATAGTCGTAAGACCATCCGGCACCTGCTGTAAATTTGTTGTAGCGCAACATATCGAGCACGCCTACCGCAGGGAAACACACGCGAAACAGATCTGGGCGCTTAGTCATACAGGCTCCTACCAGCAAGCCCCCATTAGACCCACCAGCTATTGCCAGATATTCCTTTGAGGTGTATTTCTGATTAATCAGATATTCACCGGCTGCTATAAAGTCATTAAACACATTCTGCTTGTTCATCTTGGTACCTGCGTCATGCCATGTGTCGCCATACTCACCACCTCCACGCAAATTTGCCACAGCATATACACCGCCGTTTTCCATAAACACCAGATTGCTCACACTAAATGAAGGAGACAGGCTAACGCTAAATCCTCCATATCCATAAAGCAATACTGGGTTCATTCCATTCAGTTTCATTCCTTTTTTGTAGGTAATGATCATAGGGATTTTGGTGCCATCGGCTGAGTTATAGAATACTTGTTTGCTTTCAAACTCTTTCGGGTCAAACTTAACGCCCGACACTTTATACACCTCCGATTTGCCGGTTTTCAGATTATACTTAAATATAGTAGGCGGATATACGTAAGAGGTATAGGAGTAGTAGGTTTCTACCTCATCTACCTTACCACCAAAGCCGCCGGCCGATCCCAACCCGGGCAATTCTATCTGTTTCTCTTTTTCTCCACCCAGGCTATACTGGTATACCTTAGATACCGCATCTTCCAGATACTGAGCAAAGAACTTGCGACCACATACAGAAACACTCAACGGAAATTTCGTCTCAGGTATCAGTGTCTTCCAGTTTTTCACTTCTGCTTTGTCTGCATCTGTCACTATCAATTTTCTGTTAGGTGCATCCTGATTGGTAACAATATAGAGCTTTCCTTTTTCAGCGTATACTACATCCTGCTCATTGTCGAAGCCGGTAACCACAGGTATTATAGGTGATCCCGGTTTCGAAAGATCCTGTATATACAGCTCATTTCCATAAGTGGCGTTAGCTGCAGATATCACCAGAAACTGCTCATCTTCTGTCACACCGCCGCCTATATACCTGCGTGGCGTAGTTTCTCCACCAAATATCAGCTTATCCTGACTCTGTGGTGTACCCAGCTTGTGGTAGTATAGCTTGTGTATCTGCGTTTTCTCAGACAGTTGGCTCCCCTTTGGCTTATCATAGCTGCTGTAATAAAACCCGTCATTCTTGTACCACGACGTACCGCTGAATTTCACATCCTGCAGCGTATCATCCACCTTTTTGCCGGTCTTGGTATCTATTACTATTACCTTGCGCCAGTCAGAGCCTCCCTCACTCACCTGATAGGCTGCCAACGAGCCGTCTTTGGTAAAACTGATACCCTGCAAAGAGCTGGTGCCATCTGTAGAAAATTTATTAGGATCCAGAAATACTTCCGGCTTTCCACTTCCCTTCTGCCGGTATAGCACACTCTGGTTTTGCAAACCATTGTTTTTGTAGAAATAAGTAGCACCACCTTCCTTGAAAGGCGCACTGTATTTCTCATAGTTCCACAACTCGGTCAAACGCTTCTTTATAGCATCCCTGAAGGGTATCTGTTTCAGATAGTCGTTGGTGACTTTGTTTTGTTCTGCCACCCATTTATTGGTTTCTTCAGAGCGGTCGTTCTCCAGCCAGCGATAGGGGTCCTCCACTACCGTACCAAAATAGGTATCTTTCTGTTCTATCTTATTTGTAGCAGGATACTGCCCTTTAAAATCTGCCTGTTGTGCATTAGCCATAAATCCTGTGAGTAATAAGGATGCGCAAATTGTTCGTTTTATCATAAATGCAATTTAAATACTATCTGTTTTTTCCTCAAAGTAAATGTATTTCGCAGAATAATCAGTCCAGATAGTATTATCTGCTACCTATATACTGTTCTGCTCTCGAATTGGAATTTTCATTTGTTGTATTTGGTGTGTTCGGCGTAGCATACAGGTACATCCTCCACGAAAGATTTATAGGCTCTCCCGGCACGGTAGAGTGCAGCAAGCGGTATTCGCTCATCAGTTGGGCTGGCTTATAAAACAGAAACAGTGAGTTCGCCAGTTCCTTTTTGTTGCTGAATTGTGTTAGCGTGTTGTACTGCCATATTTCATAGGGCAGCGCACCTGTTTCATTCGATACCGTAACCACCTCCGACGGCACACCATAACGCAGGTATATAAATCCACGCTCAGTCTCATATCCGGGAGTACCCTGACTGGTATACTTCCTGTTTACAACCTTTACTTTTTCAGAATACTCCTTCCACGCCTGTGCAGGGTCTTTGCTGTTTAGCGCCTGAAAATAGTTGTAAATGTAGTAACGCATATACATTTCATCAGGTTTCTTCAAAAAGCCATTTATCGTATTCGTCTGCATCGGGTCGCTTACGGGTAGCAGCATTTTCAGTATTGCCCGCAATTGCGTCTTTGTAAACTTGGCCATGAATGTCTTGTCGAGATCAAGCACAGTAATGTTTTCAATTGCAGTATCGTTGAATACCGCAGCAGGTTGCTTTTTGTCCACTACCGCCACATCCAGATTTCTATTGAGCCGCTGAAAAAAGTGGCTCCGGGTAGCTATGGTACTGCCATTCTTATCTGCAAGAAGGGCTACCAGGTAGTAGTTGCCTGACTTCAACCCACCTATACCC
>JAIOYR010000114.1 GCA_021740995.1 Taibaiella sp. | reverse complement strand
CCGCAACATGACGCCACAAGACCCCAATAACCCTATGCTGAAGTACATGCCGTACTTCTTCCCTATAGTGCTTATGGGTGTGTTCAACAAGATGGCGGCAGCCCTTACCTTCTATTACACTTTCTCCAACCTGTTGAGTATTGCACAGCAATTTATCATCCAGAAATATTTTATCGACGAAAAAGCAATCCATGCACAGCTTCAGGAAAATAAGACCAAGCCGGTAGTACAATCGAAATGGGCGGCCAAGCTGGAAGAGATGCAGAAAATGCAGGCGGACAAAGCAAAAGTACCACCAAGAAAAAAATAAAATCTACATGGATTATAGCATCTGTAGTATCAAAATCTTGCGATTACAGATGCTATGACTCTAAACTCATCCTTAACCTGATCGGCGATAAAGCCCTTCGTGTTCCCAATTGGTTCATTCCAACCGTTGGGTGAGGTAACGCCACCATGACCCGAAAAATAGGGCACATTGGCATGCCTGCACACAAATTCCAGCCCCCACGTGATATGTGTGCTTGGCATATATTGGCAACCTGTTGAAACATCCCAGGCATCTAACTGGTCTCCTGGATTTTGCGTGAGTATTCCAGCCCCGGTGGGCAGGAGCGCGAGGTATCTGCCGGGATTGTGCATCATGCCGCCTCCCATTGTCCATGCAAAATGTTGCTGCGCGCCTAGCCAAAACCGATTATAACACATCCAGCTAAGAAAATTCTGGGCAGGTTTGGCTGGATCTTTCCCAAACGGACTAACACCGCCACCGTTTTCAAAACCCAGATCTGCCGTCACAGAAAAAGCGGCTTTACTTATTAACCTATCCTTCCTGTTCAGATATCTGATGATTATGCTGTTATCATTGTGAAAGCGAAACCGGTCGGGCATATTCGGAGTATCCCAACCTCCATATAGGCTACTCATCAGAGAGCACCACTCCCGTGGCCTGTACACATACTGAAATCCCAGTCCCGGTAATTCGTTGAACATCCCATATGTCTGCCATCCATTAACAATCCAATACTCGAGTTTCAGCCTATCAGTGGGAAACGTCTGAATTCTCACGCCAGTAAAAAACCAAGGCGTATTATCTGAAGTAAACGAGTTTTGATAGTTCCAGTTCTCAAAATTATTATACCCCATCAACCCTACGTACGACTTGAATATCCCAACGTCTACATTAATACCGTGCATTTTGTTGAAATGCTGACCTATGTAGCCTTCAGTGACATGCCTGAGGGCAGTATATAAGTCAAACTGCCCGCGTAGTGGCGTCGCATCATTTCTGGGAACACCGGTTGCTCTGGCTCCAAACTGCAACATCAGTCTTGCCCGCACACCACTAGCGCTGTCATGAAAATCGCCACCTGCCTCAATGTAGGATATGTTGATTTCATTAGACCTAAACGTCGCTGTCGATCCGCTGTTGGTATGGTCTACCGGATGCTGAGGATTCCAGTTGTAGTTGATATCCATGGTTATATCTCCTGTAAAATACCGGGAACTCAACACTTGCTTATCCAGTCTGCTGTTTCCCTGCAGCCAGGAGAAGTCACCCCATGAAAATGGTGCTGCCTTTACCGCATCCCCTTGCGCAGATTCAGCCTTAATATTGGTTTGCCCAACCAGATCGGGCATGCAAAAGCCCATAGCCAATACAGTGGCTGCAATTACCCTGAATAACATAACGATAATTTTTAGAATTAATTTATGAATAGAAAAAACAGACGACGAATGAAAATAAGTTTACGATACGCGCACAAGCTCAATGTTTCCTATAGGCTGATATACCAGTGGCACGTGCTCTATAACGACATCGCTCTTATCCAGACCAAACGCTCGTTCATCCCGCTGACTAATGCTCTTCAGGAAAAAGAAAATATTCAACATAATCCCGTCCTTAAATGTGAACTCGTTCTCCACTGATAAGAACTTCTCTATAACAACAAACTTAAAATCCGGCTCACTGTTGTACCTGTTCGACCCATCTGATTTTGTATGCATGTTCAGTTCCTTGTTGTTAATTAATTCCTGAACTATTTTTTTAAAAAACACCTCGGTCCTTGTTTGCACCCTGAATCCTGTATTAATCGTAATCTTCACTACTTTGTCATCTGCAAGTTCATGCACACTGTAAGACAACGTATATGGATCTTCAGTTCTGTTTATATGAACAAACCAATACACATCTGCTCTCTTAGGCATTTTCGAAAAAATAGAATTAATGATCTTCTCCTCAATGTGGTGCCTCTGATTCGCCTTAGTTAAATAAACAAGGTGAGTTGAAAATTTAGGAAAGGTTTTATCGTTGCTTAGCTCCGTAATCTTTCCTACATATTTTCCCAAATCCACAAATCTGGTAAATTTGTTGCTGATTCTCCTGCCCGAATACACACAATACATAATCAGAAAGTAGGTAGCAGAAATGAGCAAAGTAATGTAACCACCATCCGAAAATTTGGGAATATTGGCGATTAGAAACGCAAGTTCAATTGTGAAAAACAGCCCAACCATCAAGACCACCGCCAACTTGCTCCACCGCAACCTGTACAATAAAAAATAGGAAAGTAAGAAAGTTGTAACCAGCATGGTTATAGTAATAGCCATACCATATGCCGCCTCCATATTTGAGGAATTTCTGAAGTGAAACACCACGAGCACACAGCCTACCCACAACATCAAATTCACGCTGGGGATAAATATCTGCCCTTTGCTGTCGGTGGGCTGCCGCACAGTTACCCTGGGCCAGAAATTCAAGTTCATGGCTTCATTGATAAGAGTGAAACTCCCGCTTATAAGCGCCTGAGATGCAATAATTGCAGCCATAGTCGCAATGAGTATGCCGGGTATTAGAAACCAGTGCGGCATGATTTGAAAAAATGGATTCCTGCCTTCAAGATATTTACTTCCACTTTGATTCATCACCCACGCAGCCTGCCCCAGGTAATTGATGACCAGACTGGCCTTTACAAACACCCACGTAATCCTGATGTTGCGTCTACCACAATGGCCAAGATCTGAGTATAGCGCTTCAGCCCCGGTTGTAGCCAGAAACACTGCCCCTAGCAACCAGAATCCTTGCGGATAATGAATCAGGAAACGATACGCATAATAGGGATTAAGTGCTTTCAGGATAGAAGGAAATCTGGCAATCTCATGAAGTCCAAGCACAATCAACATAGTGAACCAGATAAGCATCGCAGGCCCGAAAATCGACCCTACCTTGTGTGTTCCAAAACGCTGAAAGAAGAACAAGCCGGAAAGAATTATCACCACCAAAGGAACTGTGGGAATCGGCCCCATACCCTTTAAGTTGCCCAGACCCTCTACAGCAGAAGAAACAGAAATTGCAGGTGTGATGATACCGTCGGCCAACAGCGTGGCGGCGCCCAAAATTGTAGGTATGATAAAATATTTGCCATACCTGCGCACCAGAGAATACAACGAAAAAATCCCTCCTTCTCCATGATTGTCCGCCTTCAGCGTCAGGTATATATACTTTACCGAGGTTTGAAAAGTAATTGTCCAGAAAACACAGGAAATACCACCAAAAACAAGCAACTCACTTGGCGCTCTATCCCCTATTATCGCCTTTAACACGTATAATGGGCTCGTGCCTATATCGCCATATATTATACCAAGCGCCACCAACAATGAGGCAATACTTACCCTCTTCAAATCGATACGATCCAAATTCATTTTATAAAGTATTATTTGTGTAGTTATCTTCCTTCTGTAAACCGGTACCCTACCCTGGATTCCGTAACTATGATTTCAGGCCGGTTAGGGTCCTTTTCAATTTTTTTTCGCAACTGTGCCACATAAACTCTCAAATATTGTGACTGGTTTAAAAAACCAGGTCCCCATATCTCCTTCAACAAGTATTGATGAGTAAGTACCCGCCCTTCGTTGCGGGCAAAAAGCACGAGCAGCGCATACTCTGTGGCCGTCAATTTCAAAACCTCCCCATTATTTTTCACCACCTTTGCTACTAGGTCTATATTCAGATTTCCGGAAGTAATCGACGGTAAATTACCAACTGGCTGAGCCCTCTTCAACAATGATCTGACCCTGGCAAGCAACTCCCCTGTTCTATATGGTTTTGTCAGATAATCATTGGCACCATTATCCAGCGCATCCACAATCTCTTCTTCTCCTGTCAACACAGAAAGCACCAAAATCGGGTTTGCAAACCACTCCCGAATTTCTCTGAGTACTTCTTGCCCGCTCTTGTCTGGCAACCCAAGATCTAATAATACCAGATCGGGCTTTATACTGGCAGCAATCGAAATTCCTTCTCTGCCTGTGGCAGCCATCTCTACCTCATAACCCGAAGCCCTGAGGGTTATTTCCAACAGTCTTCTGATCTGAATATCATCGTCAATTACTAATATGAGTGGCCTATTCATTGCTGATATTTTTGAGGTAAGATACTTCCACGGGAAGCGTGATCGTAAAGCTTGCCCCGCCAGACTTTCTGTTTACCAATAACACGGTTCCGCCTAAAGCTTCCACAAACCCCTTGACTATAGACAACCCTAATCCGGTACCACCAGGATTAGCATTCTTCAATCTGTAAAATTTATCAAAAACCTTTTCAATTTCTGCTTCCGGAAACCCACCTCCGGAATCATCAATGTTCAGGGTCACTATGTCTTCATTGCAGCTCGCAGACACTTTAATCAAACTGTTGCCAGGTGTATAAATAACTGCATTTATCAACAAGTTAAAAATTACTTGCTCCAGCAAGCCACGGTCTGTGTTTGCCAATGGCAGATCTGCCGGAACTTCTACTTCAATTTTGCGATTAGGGTAGTTCTCCTCTATACGACCAACCGTGAAGTAGATCAACTCATTTATGTCGCACCAATCGTTCCTGGGTTTTAGAAAACCCGATTCAAGGCGTGACATGTTGAGCAGATTTTCCACATGATGGTTTAGCCGGTAGGTTGCCTTGGATATTTCAGCCAGCAGCTCACTACGCCCTTCTTCCGTAAGTTGCTCAGGTTGGTGTACCAGATTGTCGGTAGCTGCCATGATTGTAGCGATAGGTGTCCGTAATTCATGTGAAAGCGAATTCAATAGCGTATTGTACAACCGGAAAGTATATTCACGTTCTTCTCTGGCCCTTGCACGCATCTCTGCTCGTCTTATTTTATACGTCAATATAGATCCGGTAATGGCCACTACAAAATAGATCAGCAGGAATATTGTATCCTCAGTGCTGTTTACTGTAAACGTAAAATAAGGTGGGATAAAGAAAAAGTCCCAGACCAGTGCACTCATAAGCGCAGCAACGAGAATTGGTATTATATCAAAGAACATCGCTACAACAGACACCGCCAACAGCAAGACAAATGCAATGACATGATATCCAACATAACGCGAAATAGCACCACAAAACAACGCCACAACTATAACGGCAAGTCCGCTATACAGGCATTGCCTGCCGGTACTTATTTTGTGCACATTGAGCTCTGACATCCGGTTACGCTACCATTAAATCGGCACACCAAAATTATGCAGTTAGTTATAAATGAAACATAAAGAATAGCCGCTACGATATAAAGATTTTATAAAAAAGCTGAGTGGCCTCAAGACTGCTACTTAGTCACATGCACACCACCCTGATAGGTGGAAAGGTAGATATGCTTGTTCTCCAGGTACAATAAACTTCCGTTCCTGTCCCACCTTGGCTTTATCCTGAACTTTGTAAACGGTGCACCCGACAGATCGGTATAGTCATTGTTGAATATCGTACCATAATCCTTCTGCAGTGTACCATACCACATCATTGTTTCATACCCCCGCCAAACCATCTCGCCGGGCACGCCACCAAACTCACGTGCAAACAGGTCTGTAACAACGCTGATCGTTTCGTTGCCCTTCTGCTCAAAATTGAATGGATAAGTGATGTTGATTGTAAGATTAGAATAACTATTGGGTTTACGCAATGAAGGCATCACCTTCCAACCCGGCATCCCGTAAATTTCAAAATGCAGATTGGGATAACTTTCAGACAAGGTGCTGAGGATACTATCGGCATAGGCAGGATCTTGTATGCTTACCACTACTATATTCGGCTTTGTTGTATCCAGAGCCGTGGCCAGCAACTCCTTATCGGGCATTGAGTTGCACTGTAGCTTTCTGAAGGTGACTTCGCTGTACAGATCATTGAGCATGTACAAAGCGGCGTTATCATCGGCAAGAGACGTGGTGCGATACAGCAACAACACATTCTGACCAGCATACTTTTCTGACAGATCGTCAATAATAAACTCACAATGACTCTTCAGGGTGGGTTGCAACATGGTGAAATACTGATTGTCCTTAACCCATCCGTCATAATTCGTAAGCGCCGAAATGAAGTTGATGCGCTTTTTTCTGGCATAAGTAGCCAGTACAGGAATGTCGTGTTGCTCTACCGCACCTATGATCAGATCAGTGGAGTCCATCTTACGATTCAGAATCAGCATATCCGGCGACTCCGAAAATGATCCCGCATCCCGTATCACAATCTCCAGGTTGGCTCCTGCCCTTCGCAGGCTATCCGCAGCAAGCTTTACACCCTGATAAAACGCCAGACCGGGCGCGGCTTTTTCAGGCACCTTGTCCCGAAAAGTTACGGACTCTCCTCTCACAAGTTCGTCCAGATATAGAGGTGCAATAACGGTGATCTGATAGCGCTTCCTCATCTTTGTATCGGGATAATAAATCTCTTGCTTCTTCCTGCCCGATTTAGGCTTGTCGTTGTAGCTATTGTTTTCCTCTGCACTACCCAACTTTGCATCCTTCGCACTGGCTACGGGTTCCTGTGCAGATGCTTTGCGTGCTGGGCCATTTTGTGCATACTTCCCATCCTTGCCTGAGCGGCTCAGGTACTCACGCCTGAATTCATCCTTCCTCTCTTTTCGTTTACTCTTTTGTTTTCCAGTTGCAACAGATACTTCCATAAAAAAGCAAGATGCAAATAGAACAAAAACTAAATAAGGGGTGTTTCTAATCATATTGTTCGCCTGTCTGATTTGCATTTGAATAAACGCTCCACATTGAATTTCAGCAAAATTAGCGATAAAACAGCGCTGAACACTAATTCTACAACCGACTAGTTTAGCGGAATGCCATTGATCGTATACTTACGGAACATCATCTTACGCCCCAGCTTGTTCTTACCGAAATACTCAGTCAGAAAGTCCTTCTGCTCGCCAAGTGACTTTTCTACAGAAGACATAGATTTTTCAAGCGAACTAATCATGGGATCAATTTTATCATACTGTCCCTTTATTTTCTTCAGCTTTGCTTGCGCTCCAACTATTTTCTTGTCCACAGCATCTACCATTCCCTGTATTTGTGCATCGGTCCTGGCAGGCTGAAACTGCTTGTTACGATAATCAATAAAATCATTCAGCAGGTTGATCCCATCATTGTATTCAGTCACGGCCTCATTAAATGTCTCACCTACCTTATTTTGTTTATTGATCAATTCATTCTGATGATCCACTTCAATCCGGCTACGGAGATTGTGCAAACGGTCTAAGAGAATAGAATTGGTCATCCCATTTTTTTCTAGTCTCCTGGCTTCGGCCTCAAGCTGCTCTATCTCCGTCAATTTCATGTATGCAGCAATAGAGTCTGCAAAAGCTAAAGCTGGCCTGGACTTGTCGACAGCAGTTTTATCGTCCGCGAAATCCTTATTCGTCAGGGGATAGGTGCTCAACTGCCAGATCGGATCAAATGGCATATGCGTTTTGACAAGCGTGGCAGGTTCAGCTTCAAAGTACTCATTGTTGATATGGGGCGTGAATTTCTGACCGTTTATATAACCCGAACCCCATGTGGGATCAAACAGTTTCCATTTCCCATCTATTTTCACTGCACACCACCCATGCGGAATAAATGAAGTAAAACCCTTTTGCCTGGTATACCCTACTACTATGTAAGATTGCAATCCTGCCTTGTTGCAAATGTCATTAAACACTGCAGCATAATTTTCACAAATGCCCTTATGCGTCTTGAGTGCCTTCTCTATTTTTTCTTCCTGTTTCTCATGAAAATTGAGCGCAAACATGCCCTC
>JAIOYR010000113.1 GCA_021740995.1 Taibaiella sp. | reverse complement strand
GTAGTGCCTCGGGAATAGCTGCTACTGCCAGTGTAATTGAAAGCAGGAGCATTTGTAGCGGTGGCTCGCCCCGCAACAGCCCCATGCCAAAGAGTAGAACACAAATACCCAATATGATGTAGGACAATTTCTTGCCAAAGTCTGCCATGCGCTGCTGCAATGGGGTTTTCATTTCGTCTTCCTGCAGCATGCCGGCTATCTTGCCTATTTCCGTCTTCATGCCGGTAGCTATTACCACTCCGGTACCTCTGCCATTGGTTATTTTAGTGGCTTTGTAGGCGATGTTTAGTCTGTCGCCCAGGGGTATACCATCTTTGTCCAGTTTGTTATGGTTTTTGTCAGCCGGCACAGATTCGCCGGTTAGTGCAGCTTCTTCAATTTGCAGGCTATGAGCTTCTATCAGCCGTATATCTGCAGGGACCATTTGCCCTGCTTCCAGAGACACTACATCGCCCGGTACTATTGCTGTAGATAAGATTTCAGTTAGTTTTCCGTTACGCAGCACTTTGGCATTTGGAGTTGCCATGTCTCTAAGTGCCTCCATTGTTTTCTCCGCTCTGTACTCTTGTACGAAGCCGATAGTAGCATTGAGCAGCACGATGACCATTATGATTATTGTGTCTACCATATCGCCTGCTACACCCGAGATAATAGCGGCAACAATGAGTATGATAATCATAAAATCCCGGAACTGATCCAGGAAAATCATAAAAGGCTTTTTCTTATTTTTTATTACAAACTCGTTATTGCCGTATTTTGATTGCGCTGCCGCGGCTTCAGTGTCAGAATAGCCGCTACCGGTACTGTGCAGCTCAGAAAATACTTTTTCGATATCAATTGAGTGCCAGTTCATAAGTGTTAGGTTAAGCGGCTTTAGTGATTGTAAAGAAGCAATAGGTTGCCTATGTATACAATAAGTATCAACAATGCATCTATGCCCAGGAAGAATTTCTTTGAGGAAGGTCGGTAGGTAAGGCCTATGACAGCAATAGCGGTCATGATTATAGTAGCCAGAACTGATATCATGTGCGATTCAGATGCATCCTTTAGCAGGTGCCCGCCTGTGTAGAAGATATCATCTATTGCAAGTATGACAATGTTGAAAATATTGCTGCCCAGCAGGTTGCCTACTGAAAGGTCTATAGAGCCCATGCGCACTGCTGCTATCGATACGGCTATCTCCGGCAACGAAGTAGAAGCTGCCAGAAACAAGGTGCCTACAAAGCTCTTTCCGAGCCCTGATTGTTCTGCCAGCTGCTCTGCAAAATGAGGCAGAAATAGGGCAACTACTATAATAATGCATGCATACAAAGCATACCATTTGGCAGCCTGAGACAAAGTAATTACAGGCTTGCTGTGTTCTTCATTATTTATTGCAATAGATTTTTTTTCGAACTTGTACATGAGCCGGACAGAGAACAGGTACACTATAAAAAACACAAGACTGGTAAGCCCCAGCCAGGGCAGTAGTACTATTTCGAAATTGAGGAAAAGGCCAAAGCCCGCAATAGACATGAGTACTATGCCGAGTGTAGCTGCAAGTACATGGCTGTTTGATGCAATGGAAAAGATGTTCTGATTCTTTTTTACAAACATATCCATCATAGCCAGTATCATCAGATTGAAGGCACAGCTGCCCATAATGTCGCCTACTGCAAGGTCGGGAGATTTTACAATAGCTGAGGAACTTATACCTACAACCAGTTCTGGCAGCGAGGTTACAGATGCCATTAATATCAATCCTATCCAGGCCTTGCCAAATCCGGAAAGCTCAGCTATCACATCACCATAGTAAGACAACTTTTTGCCAGCAAAAAAAATGATGATTGCACATACAATAAATCCTATCGTTCCGGTCATACTGATAAATTTATTGCTTTTGAATGATATGCAATACATAAATTATTGCCTTTAAAAAAATGCAATAATTTATTTAGTGGTCTGCGCAAAAATCGCAGCAGATTTATGGGTCAACTGGTCTTTTTTTGCTAGGAAGGCATCCAATTTGTCTTTGGGTAGACGCAGATTGTAAAATGGGGTGGGGTAGTTTTTGTAGATAAACGATTCGTAGTCGAAATTCCAGCGTGCCAGCATTTTTTTGTCAATGCCAAGCTCTGTTGCCATCAGATCCAGTTGAATAGGTTCTTTGATGCGAACTATCGCCATTATCTTCAATTCTTCCTCCGAGTATGGCTGCTTCTTTTCAGCAACTGCGGCGGGTGCAGCAGGTATGCCTGCAGGCGCAGCAGCAGATGCGGCTGGTGTAGTGCCGGGCTTGCCAGGAACTACGTCTTTCTTAACAGCTACGGCGTCTTCTTCTTTGCCAAACTTGAAATCAACCGGAACGCTGCCGAGGTTAATGAATTTGCTGAGATTTTCAAATATACTGGCAGTAGCTATGAACGCCAATACATGTCCTTGTGTTTCTTTGGGCAGGTATTCTTTTATGTCCCAGAAGTTGCGGCTGCCGGTACGGTCTATAGCTTTTTGCACAGGTGTAGGGCCACTGTTGTAGGCGGCTATAACCAGCAACCAGTCATTGAGCTGACTGTACAATAGTTCCAGATATTTAGTAGCTGCGGTAGTAGATTTGTACCAGTCTGTACGGTCGTCTCTGTGGCGGGTTACCGAAAGGCCCATCATTTTGGCTGTGGACTCCATCAGTTGCCACGGACCTACAGCGCCTGCTCTGGATACTGCCTTATGGTTGAGCGCAGATTCAATTACTGCCAGATACTTTAGTTCTTTAGGGAGTTGTTTTTTCTCCAGCACGTTGTCTATTACAGAGAACGGTTTGTTGCTGGAATTTTGTACATTGTTGAGGGTCTTGTTGTGCTTTTCCAGATAGGTGCGCACATAGTCGTTTACATATTCATTCTTCTCGCCAAAATAAGATTTGGTGCCAGCCAGTGGAACAGGCTGATAGACATCTTTTTTGTCCGTACTCAGATCCAGCTTGCCGGCTATAAGCACGGTAGAAGGTTTCGTACCTGTTCTGGCTGCGCTGCTGTCTTTTGTCGAAGCCGTTACAGGGCTCTTTGCCATATTTGCAGGCTGTTGTGCATACGAAGGCATGCCAGAAGACAGCAAGTAAAATGAAAAGAGCAAAATAATCCTGTATTGCATGTTTTAGCGTTGTTTAAGCGTTAGGCATGCAACCCTCGGTAGGAGGGAAGCCTGAGATGAAAAAAATAAGATTGAGGGGAAATACCTCAGATTAAGCGTTGGTGCTGCTGTTGTTAGACTGAATTTTGTCCTTCTCTTTCAGGCCGCTTTCTATTTCGTTTTTGATGCCGTCTTTCGCATCATTAAATTCACGAATGCCTTTACCCAGACCTTTTGCAAGTTCAGGTATTTTCTTGCCTCCAAACAATACGATGATAATCAATAAAAGAATCATCAACTCGCCTGTGTTGGGCATACCCATAAGCAATTGCGGATAAATATTCAGTAGAAGCATCGGAAAAACGATTTAAATATTTCTAAAAATTAATTTGTACTCCTGCAAAGATAGCATTTTGTACCCGGAAATTTACACTTTTCTTTAGCTGCCGGTAATTTTAACAACTAACAGATAATAATAATATTTCTGGTTTATACCAATTACACAAGCATAGTTACCGGGTTCTCCAGGTATGTTTTTAATGTCTGCAGGAAGCGTGAACCTACTGCCCCATCTACCACACGGTGGTCGCAGCTTAGGGTTAGTTTCAGCAGATGGCGTACCACAACCTGGCCGTTCTCTACCACCGGAGTAGGCGCAATTTTACCTACAGCAAGTATACAACTATCGGGCGGGTTGATGATGGCTGTAAACTCATCAATATCCATCATGCCGAGGTTAGATATGGTGAAGGTATTACCTGTAAATTCCTGAGGTTGTATCTTCTTGGTACGCGCTTTGTCTATCAGCGTACCGGCCTCAACAGCTATTTCTGAAAGTGATTTTTGGTCGGCAAATTTCACTACCGGCACTATCAGTCCTTCGTCTACCGCTACTGCTGTGCCTATATGTATGTGGTGGTTCTGACGAATGAAGTCGCCCATCCATGAGCTGTTTACGGCAGGGTGCTTGCGCAGTGCCATTGCGCATGCTTTGATAATCAGGTCGTTGAAAGACACCTTCTCCGGCGATACCAGATTAATAGCTTTGCGAGCTTCCATTGCATTGTCCATAGTAATGGTCATACGCAGGTAGAAGTGTGGAGCGCTGAATTTGCTTTCAGCAAGGCGTTGTGCAATGATGCGGCGCATTTGCGAAAGCGGGGTGTCTGTATGTCCTTCTGAGCCCGTGTAGACTGGTGCAGGCGTTGGTGCAGCAGTTTTAGTTGCAGCGGCTGTAACCGGTGGTGTTGCAGTAGTTGCTGCGGTAGCGGGTGTAAAGCTGTCTATATCTCTTTTTATGATGCGCCCATTGTCGCCCGAACCCTTTACGGCTCCTATATTTACTCCTTTTTCTTCTGCCAGTTTTTTAGCCAGTGGCGATGCCTTTATACGGTCGTCACTGCCTTCGGCCGATGCCTGCACTTCCGGTGCGGGTGCTGCATCAGTTGCTACAGCCGCTGGTACTGTGGTGTCTGCTTTTTCTGTTTCGGCAGGTGCGGCAGCAGCAATAGGAGCGGCACCTCCACCTTCGGCATCAAGCAATGCCTGGAAGTTCTCGCCCGGCTTGCCTATTATTGCCATAATGCCATTTATTGGCACACCCTTGCCTTTTTCTACCCCTATATACAGCAGTGTGCCGTCTACATAGGGCATTACCTCCATGGTTGCCTTGTCGGTTTCCACATCGGCTATTATATCATCTGCTTTTATAGTGTCGCCTACTTTTTTGTGCCATTCGGCTATCACTCCTTCTTTCATCGTATCGCTAAGGAGCGGCATACGTATCACTTCAGCCATAATATTGTTCGGTGTTTAAAAGTCAAAAGTAATTTTTTTTGAGGAAATGATTCACTAATTCCTCAGCTTACTTGTTTTGGTTCCTATTTATGTGAATTCCTGTACATCAGCAAGCAATGTTTTTGTATTTTTAATGTGAAATTGTGATTTTTAGTACTCTATCTGTAGTCCTGAACCTTCTTTCAGCCTTGCCAGATTGGGGTTGAGGGCTGCCATAGCATCATACATCTCGCTTTTACTCAGCACTTTTGTGCTCTGGTCGTCTTCCTGAGATGTGTCAATTTGCACATCGGTGGTTATACGCACGGTCATTCGGCTATGCTTCAGATAAAAATCGATCATTGAATTTCGTTGTTCCCTCACGTAGGTATCTGTCATGTGGCTGCCGGATATGATACGCACCTCATCGGGTGGGTATACCTCCAGTCGCACCATGCAAAACTGTGTATATAATACACTTTTATCGGCTGCTTTCAGTTCCTGTTTATATTGTTCAAATATCTCTAAGGCATTTTCGGTACTTATCTCCGTTGGTTTGGTAGCCCTGAGCGCAGCAGCATTAGACAAGTCGGCTTCCAGATCGCCCAGCATATCCATGCTCACCCTTCGCGCCGCCGGCGCTGGTCGGGGAGGGGGCGCACTCGCCGGTGCAGACAACACTGGTGGTGCTGCCGATACTAAAGGTGGTGGTACGGTTGCTGCAACAGCAGGCTGCGGTGAAGGCTCCTTTATTATTTGTGTGCTGTTTTCAGGTTGTTCTTTTTCGTTGTTGTAAGGTAAATTTTGCCCGCTGGTTACAGGCGGTGGAATAGCTGCTGCTGCTGCCGCAACCGGTATTGCAGCTACGCTATTAGTGTTTTTTTTTTCTCTGGCTATATTGCCTGTTTCAAAACCCAAATTGTCCATTCCCGCACCCGGGCTTGTAAACTGCAGCAAAAAGCAAAGCCTGATGAGGCATAGTTCCACATGCAGCCGCTTGTTGGTAGCTGTTTTGTATTGCAACTCGCTGTCGTTTAGCACATTCAGTGCCGATATGATGAAGGAAGGTGGTGTTTGATTGGCTTTTTCGTTGTACATGGGTTTATGCTCGTTAGGCACGTCCAGCAATTTTGCCATCCGCCCGTCTTTGCATAGCATCAGGTTACGGAAGTGCTCTGCCAATCCACTTATGATAACGTCGCCCTCAAAGCCTTTTTCCAGTGCATTATCAAGGTGCAGCAGTGCCGCAGCCACATCCTGGCTCAGCATAGCATCGGTGAGCCTGAAATAATAATCAGCATCCAGCAGATTCAGGTGCTCCATGGTATTGGCATAGGTAAGCATGCCGTTGGTAAAACTGGCTATACGATCAAGCATAGACAATGCATCGCGCATACAGCCCTCGCTTTTCTGGGCTATTACGTGCAGTGCTGCCTCCTGCGCTATCATGCTCTCTTTGCTGGCAATGCCTTGCAGATGGGCAACAATATCGTGTGTGGTGATACGTTTGAAATCAAATATCTGGCAGCGGCTGAGGATGGTAGGCAGAATTTTGTGTTTCTCAGTAGTAGCCAGTATGAATATCGCGTAGGGTGGTGGTTCTTCCAGCGTTTTGAGGAAGGCATTAAATGCTGAAGCGCTCAACATGTGCACCTCATCAATGATGTATATCTTGTACTTGCCATGCTGTGGTGCAAACCTTACTTGATTGGTAAGTTCCCTGATATCATCCACCGAGTTGTTGCTGGCAGCATCCAGTTCAAAAACATTAAAAGAAGTACTGTCTTTGAAAGTAACGCAGGTGCTGCACGATCCGCAAGCTTCCATATCGGCAGTAGGGCTTTCGCAGTTGATGGTCTTGGCGAGTATGCGGGCACAGGTAGTTTTGCCCACGCCACGTGGACCGCAAAAAAGGTAAGCATGAGCCAGATGCTGGTTCTTGATTGCATTTTTGAGTGTAGTGGTAATATGCTCCTGCCCCACCACCGTATCAAACGTCTGTGGCCGGTACTTCCTCGCCGATACTATATAATTGTCTGACATTATTTGATTTTTTCCTTCAATTTTTCAACACAAATTGGTAACCAGCTCTCTCGAAATTTACTTACCACAAACGTGTAAACTAAAACACCCACAATGTTCATTCACCACGAAGGGCACAAGGTTCACAAAGGGGTAAACTAAAACACTCACAATATTCATTCACCATTTACCTGCGGCAGGCAGGCAAAGGGCACAAAAGTCAAAAAGTGGTATAATAGAAAACACGTTAACCTAGTTCTTTTACAAAGTTCCGTTTATTATTCGTTTTACGCCGTCTTTAAATAAAATCTTATTAAAGTTTATCAATAAACCCAATTTGCAGTGTGATAGTTTTAAATACGTAAGAATTTGCGCCATATGGATTTCATCAAAATCGACTATCGATTTCACCTCAACAATAACTTTATTTTCTAATAAAAGATCTAATCTATAGCCCGCATCAAGTTTTATTTGATCATAAACAACAGGTAATTCAACTTGTCTTAGTACATCAATGTTTTGTTTGCAAAGTTCGTGAAATAAACAAGCTTCATAGGCACTTTCCAACAAACCTGGTCCAAGTGCTTTATGGACTTTCAATCCACTTTCAAAAACAATCTTTGATAGTTCATTTTCGGTCATAGAGTATATGTTTCTTAGCAGGTTCTCATAGTGTTCCCACGTGTTCGTTTTACCTCTTTGTGTCCTTAGTGCGCTACTTGGTTAGGCAAAAATTAAGTGTCATCGGGTTCACCTCTTTGTGTTCTTAGTGCCCTTTGTGGTGAATCCATACTTAAGAGTAGAGGTTATTACTTAATGTCTTTTGCGGAGTATCTAAATAAATTGTGTTGATCTGAATATTTAGTTTTACTTTTTTACTCCCCATAAAACCCTACTATTTCCTTTCCCTCACTGTTCAGCATTCCCCTATACATCCCTGCTGAGTTAAAACAGAAATTATAATTTCCCACAGCATCTACGGCTATCAGTCCGCCCTCGCCGCCCATTTTCACCAGCTTGTCTTTTATTACTACTGCACAGGCTTCGCGTAATGACAGTCCTTTGTATTCCATGAGGCACGAAACATCATGTGCCACTACTGCCCTGAGGAAAAATTCACCATGACCAGTACAGGAGATAGCACAGGTCTTATTGTTGGCATAGGTGCCGGCACCTATTACCGGACTGTCGCCTATGC
>JAIOYR010000021.1 GCA_021740995.1 Taibaiella sp. | reverse complement strand
GTCTGTCACCCTGCGGCTTGTAGCTTTGTGGTGCTTTTTCGCCCTGTGGTCTTGCAGCCTGCGGTGGCTTGTCGCCTTGCGGGCGTGGGGACTGCTGAGGCTTGTCGCCCTGTGGTCTTGCAGCCTGTGGGGGTCTGTCGCCCTGTGGACGGTTACCTTTTTGCTGGTTCTGTCCCTGTGGCTTGTCTGTCTGTGGTTGTGTGGCATCGGCAGCTACAGCGTTAGGCTTTGGTCCCTGCGGTCTGTTCTGCTGCTGACCTTGTTTGGGTTTATTGCCCTGCTGTGGGCGCGGTGCACCGCCGGCACCTTGTGCCTGTTTGTTGCCCTGCTGCTGGCGTGGTTGCTGTGCACCTTGTGCCTGCTGTGCTTCGCCTGCCTGCTGTGGTCCTTTTCCGCTTCCGCTTTTCTTCTTCTTTTTCTTGCTGTTGTTTTTCTCCAGTGTCTTGAGCGTTATCTGCCCCACATCGTTCACATATCCCATTTCGGGTTTTATGCTGCCTCTTGCGTCACGTGCTTCCAGTTCCACCGGCTTCAACTCTTCCACCTTGGTGCCCTGCTTATTCAACGCTACTATTTCTTTCACACGGGTAATGGTCAGTGGATACTGCTTATTATTGCCATGGTAGCTATACCACATCAGATTCTTGAAGATGTCTTTTTTCTGCAGATGCGCTATTCCACCCACCGTTTCCAGCGACTCAGCATGGTCCGGGAAAACAGACAGGGCATCCATGTATGTATCCAGCTCATAGTTCAGGCAACATTTAAGCCTGCCACATTGCCCCGAAAGTTTGGTCTGATTGATAGACAGATTCTGATAACGCGCAGCCGTAGTGTTCACCGACTTAAAGTCTGTAAGCCAGGTGCTGCAACACAGCTCCCTGCCGCAGGAGCCTATACCACCTACCTTTCCGCTTTCCTGGCGTGCACCTATCTGGCGCATCTCTACCTTTATCTTAAAGTCGGTAGCGAACACCCTTATTAGTTCTCTGAAGTCTACCCGCTGGTCTGCGGTGTAGAAGAAGGTGCCTTTTCTGCCATCTGCCTGCATCTCTACCTCGCACAGCTTCATGTCAAGATTAAGGCTACGAGCTATGGCTCTGGAGCGTATCAGAATCTCCGGCTCACGTTCTTTGTTTTTTGCTGATACTTCCAGCTCCTCATCGGTAGCGGGGTGCAGCACACGCTTGGTAACGTCTGCGTCGCGCACACCATACTTTTTCAGTTGCAGCTTCACCAACTCGCCGGTAATGCTTACCTGTCCCACGTCTACGCCACCGGTACCTTCTACGGTTATCCAGTCGCCTTTTTCGAGTATGTAGTTAGTATTGTTTCTAAAAAATTCTTTACGGCTACCCTTATTGAAAGACATTTCTACAACTGCATAAGGCTTAGCCCCGTCATGCAGGGGTAGCGCATTCAGCCAGTCATATACATTCAGTCGGTTGCACCCACCGGTACTACACCCACCATTGCCTTTGCAGCCACCCGGTTTGCCACTGGCACCCGAGCTACAATTGCCACATCCCATTTAAAATACATTTATATCGAGCAAGCTGCAATGACCTTATCGAGGCGCTGGAAAGAAGTTATAAGCAAGAAGCAATTCAGTCATTTACACAAAATCAGTGCACTTCTTTATGCTAAAAAATCAAACCCGGCAACCTGTTATATATTACTGACACCAACTATTGTTGTTCCTATCTGCACGATCAAAGCTAACCACCTGCCAATTGTTAAAAAATAATTACTATTACAAACCTACGAAAAAAAAGTTGTAAGTGGAAAGATGTAAGTGGTAAGTCATAAGTCATAAGTCGAAAGTCATAAGTCGAAAGTCCAAAGTCCAAAATCCAAAATCCAAAGTCCAAAGTCCAAAGTCGAAAGTCATAAGTCATAAGTCATAAGTCGAAAGTCGAAAGTCGAAAGTCGAGAGTCCAAAGTCCAAAGTCGAAAGTCATAAGTCGAATGATGAATGATAAATGATAAATGATGAAGGGCGAAAGATGAATGATGTAGGCAGAAGGCAGAAAGTGAGAAGAAAGTAAAGAGCTTGAAGTATTAACTTCGTTGGCTTCGCAACGCATTGTTGGTCAATTCCGACCTTTTATCAAGTCACATGATATTTAGTTCATTACAATTTCTCCTACCTCGTAAATCAAATAACCTGGAATGAATATTTTGTTGCGGGAAATTTTCCGACATTTTCCGACTTTCCACATCGTGAGAAATCGGCTCAATCTGTTTGTTCTCAGGCCCATTGGAGGGGATTGTTGCCAGGATTTCCGGTTTTGACTCTACGACGATTTCGACGGTTGTTGTGATGTTTTCGTCTTCTGAGCAGGTTGACTCTTCTTCTACTTCAATATATGGCTCCAGCACTGCTTCCTCCTGTTCGGCGGTTCCGACATTTTCCGACTCTTGCTCATGGTCGGCAAGGAAGGGATTGAGGGGCGCAGCGCCCTCTGTCTGGTATTCTATCTGATAGGGGGAAAATCCATTCTTCGCCTCTGCCTGCAGGAATCCATCGGTGAATATTTTTAGGTCGCGGTTAAATTTGCGGTCAACTTTAGGCGATACATATTGCTTGAAGGTTTCTAACACCTGCATGTTTTGTGGTAGTGATGGGTACTTTTTCATTTTTTCGATACCGGAAATCAACTTTCCGGTTATTGCCGCTTCCTGCAATGTAGGAAACCGCTGGCCGGGTTCACGGGCAGCAATAGCATTTTGCAACTCTACCAACTGATTGCAGAGATTGTGGGCAATAATAGCAGGTGCAGCAAAGGCTGCCTGGCGGAGCTTGTCCCATGTATTGTTTTGAATCCAGTTGTATACAGTGCGCTCGCTTATGCAGAGCTCTTTTGCAATGTCGCGCTGGGAATAATTACCACTCATGTACATTTGGCGTGCTTGTTCTTTTGTGTTTATCATAGTTTAGGGAATTTGTAATTAGGGATTGGGTATTGGGGACCTGCCTGGTCGGCAGGCAAGTTGGGGATTGAGTTTATGGTGAATTGATGAAAACGGGGTCAAAGGTGAGGATGGGTATCGATTTTGACAAAATGGAAATCTATGACACTACGCTTTTCGTACTATCATATACAGCTACGCGTATATCATAAAAATCTCTTTCCGCCATGGGGGCGGCTTTGGGCTGATTTTGACTGTTTTTTGGGATTGGTAAAATGACGGGGTGTAAAAGAGCGTGACTATGCCTGTTTTTTCGATTGGCGATGCCTATCGCTGTGGGAATTGGTGCACCGAGGCACGGGTGTGAACAATTACAATTTCTGCCCCTGCACAGCGATATTGAAGCCTGCTTTGCGTACTTCGTTTTGTTTCAGCGTATCCCAGAGCAGCGGGTTGGTATGATTAAAGTGAATAAAATGAATCTTTGATGTAATAGAATGGGGTGTTGGTTTACCAATTTTGCGTTTGAACAGCTTCATGGTTTCTGAAACAAATGGGTGTGGTACTTCGTTGATATTTCTGCCGGGCAGCTCACCGTCTTCGTAGAATGTACCATCGAGCAGAGCAACATCAACTGCGCTTACAAGGTCAAATATATCTGTATCCCACTTTTGCCATTTGTCGATGTCCGGGATAAAAATATAGCGCTTTCCGAAGCTGTTAATACAAAATCCCGCAGTTTCAGAATATTCATCTCTATGAGGTACGACAAATGTGAATACACCTATACCATCTGCTATTTTTCGGCCCATGCTATTTACCCGAAACTGCCCGAACAAATCCTCTTCCGGTTGCCAACTGATGAGTTCTATGTTCTTCAGTTGCACCAGTTGGCTCCAGGGACCATTTGTTTCCAAATACTTTTTCATTTTTGGCAGCACATACACTTTCATTTCTTTGGTGTTCATTACTTCTCTGCCGAGCTGCATGAGTCCCGTATAATGACCTATGTGCGCATGCGTGATAAATATGCCCTCCGGCAGGTAGTTGTATTGCTGCCCAGTGAGCTCTCTGAAGTAGCTGAGTTGGTCTTTGATGTCGGGTGTGGCTTCTATCAGCCACCATTTTTTTGTTTGTGGATCTATAAGCGCGAGTGATACTACATGTCTGCGCATCTCTTTGTTGGCCCAAGCCATAGTGCAGCATTTTTTGGTACAGCCGGCATGTGGGTAGCCACCATCCTGCGCCACACCCAGCACTATGATGTTTTGTGCTGATGTGCGGAAAGATATCAAAATGATGAAGAGACAGAAAATGTACTTTGCCATACTATCAAACATACGAAAAATGGCGGATTGTGCTAACACTAAGTAACTATGCCACTTAGATGTCATAAATCGGCACAAAAAGATATTTCACGCAAAGCCGCAAAGAATCATAACCTGTGAGGTGCACGCAAAGACCGCAAAGCACCTGAACTCTATGGCGGATTCAGATGTCTAAATGGTATTAAACACAAGGTTTTCACCACAAGGCTAACAATGCTACAAATAACCACAACGTACATAAATAATGAGATTCACCACAAAGAACACTAAGGACACAAAGCCGGAAGAAACACAAAGTGCTTCAGCAAGGGGCTTCGTACATGACGCTACCTGCACTACTGCAGCATAAACCGTACGGCAACATTGAAGTATACTTTTACCGGGATGCCGTTTTGTTTTCCGGGTTTCCAGGCGGGCATGCCAGCAATGACCCTAAGTGCTTCTTCGTCGCAGCCTCCTCCTATACTGCGGACCACACGGGCATTAGCTACAGCACCATCTTCATTGACGACAAACTCTATGACTACTTTGCCTTCTATTACATTTTGCCTTGCCACCTCTGGGTACCTGACATGGGTACTCAAATAGTCATCGAGATTTCCGCTAAATACCGGCATTTGCTCTACAATACGACGTGGCTCGAGTGGCTTTGTGACTATGGGTATCACTTTTCCTTTGCCCACATTACCATCACTGATACCTATATCTGCACTGTCTAGCCCTTCTCCTGCACCTGCATTGGTACTTCTGTATTCCTTAATGTTGCTTACTATTTTGTCTTCAGGTATAGGGTCGTTAGTAAGAATAGGCTTGAAGGCCACATTAGGGCTAGGTTTGGGCTGCTGCTGTGCGGGTGGCTGTACAACTTTGGGTGGTGCAATAACCGGCGGTCTGATGTCAGCTACTTCAATAACTGTGCGGCTGACTAATCTGTCGATGGCAACTGCAGGCTTATACCAAACTGCAAATAATACCAACAATGCCAGTGTGGCATACAGGATAGCTACCGCCCTACCCATACGATTGCCGTAATACTTGCGCAGTTGATAGCCACCGTAGTTTTTGTTGCGCTGGTCGAAAATAATGTCGAGATAATCGGCGTGCATTAGTGCTTTGATGTCCATGATAGAAAGTTTAAAAAGTTCTTAATAAAGACGCCGACACCAACAAATTCCACAAACCAGGAATAAAAAAGCAACAGGGGCTATCCCTGTCCGGAATAGCCCCTGTTGCTTGTAAACTTCAGCTCAATAAAGAGCAGTATATTATCTGTGTTTGAGCGTCATAATAACCCTACGGTTTTTAGCTCTGCCTTCTGCAGTTTTGTTGTCTGCTACGGGCTCTCTGCTACCATGACCAACTGCAATCATGTGCTTAGGATTAGCACCCATATCTATGAGGTACTTTCTAACTGCATTTGCACGACGATAAGAAAGTGCATCGTTGATAACGTTTCCACCAGTGATGTCGGTATGACCATCGATCATGATGAAAGCGTTTTCGTGCGTATTCAATTCCATAATCGCTTCAGCAAGTATAGGAAGAGATACATCACTGATCTTAGCTTTACCTACTTCGAACAGGATTGGCTCACTCATATCATGCTCGCGGATAGGTGCCGGAGGAGGTAATGGTGGCGGAGGAGGTGGAGGTATAGGACAGCCATCATTTGATTCCGGACCAGCTTCGTTAGGACATTTATCTTCGCTATCAGGAATTCCGTCATTATCTGTATCAGGGCAACCCATGAATTTAGCAGGACCTGACTGATAAGGACAAGCGTCATCGTAGTTTGGTATACCATCGCCATCGCTGTCGGGGCAACCATTGAAGTGCTTAAGGCCGGGGACATCTATACAAGAATCCTGAGCATCAGGGATACCATCGCCATCTGTATCAGGGCAACCATCAAACTCAACAATACCAGGAGTCCAGGGGCATTTATCGAACCTGTTTGGTACACCATCTTTATCCCTGTCGCTGAACTTAGAGAAGTAGAAGCGAAGACCAAGGTTACCGCCATAAGAAGTAGCTGTAGTAGTGGTGCTGTTATTAAGGAATGAATTGTACTCACCAACTTTGTCTGTAAGACGGCTAGAGTTAGGAGCATTTGAAAACATCTGATACATGAAGTAACCACCGATGTTCAACGCTACTTTATCATTGAAATAGTAGCTGTATGAAGGCTGGAACAGGAAACCTACAGAGCTCTGCACAAAATTTACATCGCCCTCTTTTGTAGTAGGCTCAACTCCCCAACCAACATTGTAACCAATGTTGCGCTGCGTAGTGAAATAGTCAGCAACATTGCCACCCGGGTGAGTAGCAAGGAATTGCTTTTCGGTAATAAGCAGGTCTGTATTGCCGGGGATAGCACCATTGTCGTAGACAGTAGCGATACCGTTGGGCGTATTTACGTGTTTGTAAATAGCCTCATAATTGAAGTTAGCATTTGTAGTGTAGCTATTCTTCATCATAGCATTGTATACAAGCCCTCCATCGATGGCGATACCCGACCTTCTTGTAAACCTGTTTTTGTACTTAAGTACAACAGGGATACTTACGTTGGTGATTTTCAGCGCCTCCTTAACCGGAGCAGTTGCAGTAATAACCTGCCTGAAGATGTTACCATTGGCATCATTTGACTGGTATTCTACCTTGTACTTGTCCATTGTAACATCGCCGGTCTGCATCAGATACATAATACCTGTACCGATACCGAAATGGCTTTTGTTGTCGAAGAAGAAGCCAATCTGAGCGTTGCCACCATAGGACATACCATTTTCGAACTTGAGCCCACTGACACCCGAAGAATTGAGTGCCTTGGTATAATTGAGCACAGAATTAGTAGTAGTAATATCCTGAGTAAGCATGCCACCCATAAGGTTAACATCGATAACCCAGCGCGGTAATTGCGCGTCCTTTTTATAAGTTTTTGAGTCCTTAGCCTGTGCGAAGGCTGATAACGCGCCGGAGGCTGCTATCAACAAGAAAAACAGTTTTTTCATCTAATAATTTTTAATGTTGAGATATTAATTTTTAATAAACCTTGCTGCGGCTACTTTAACGCCATCGCTATAACAATCGACTATGTAAGCACCTGCTGCCAAATCAGCGATGCTGATCTGAGCTTTATTATCGTTAGCAGTAACCTGCTGTAGTTTCTGTCCCAGCATGTTGTATACATCGAAACGAATGTTGCCAGTAAGCAGATTGCTTACCTCTACATTCACGAAGTTAGAAGCAGGGTTAGGATACAACTTAATGCTTGCAACTGCAATATTAACATCAGCAACGCCAGCTGGCTTGTTGTAATAAGTCTTCTGCGTGCAACCGTTACGTGTAGTCATTACCCAGTAATACTTTTTATCAAACTCGGGAAATTGGTTAGCGTAGTTCTGATTGGTTTCGCCGGGGATGATTGCTGAGTCCAGCGTAGCGATATCATCATAACCCCACTGGTAAGTGCTCAGGTCTGTTTCTTTGCAGATGAACTGACCATCGAAGTAAATAACCTCAGGAGTGACTGCCACACCTGAACCTACATTCACAACAAATGAATTGGTGCTGGTACAAGTTGTTTCATTGATACGTGTGGTAAGTGTAACCGTAGCTGTACCTGGTGCAGCAAACGTAACAAGTGCAAATTGTTTGTTACCACCGCTAGCAATCAAAGTTGCATTGGTTGCAGACCAACTGTAAGAGTAACCCTCAACCGGCGCATTAGCTGCACCAAAGTTAACGGCAGTAGCATTGCTGCAAATATCCGCAGAAGGATGGGTACCTATAACGACTGCTGTAGGTGCAGGATTAACGGTAACGTTAACTTTCTGCTTGTTGACACAGCCGAACACTGTGAGGTCGAAATCGTAAACAACAGTAACCTTTCCTGAAGTACCCTGTGTAAGTGTATCGAGGATGTTTCCTGTGCCGCTCTTAGATGGTGGTGTGATACCCGGAGATGCAGTACGAGACCATGCGAATGTAGCAAGCGTAGTATAACTAACCGGCTCATAAACGAATTCTGCGCCGCTACAAGTAACAGCAGTATTGCTGGTAAGGATAGCCGAAGGACGAACCTGAACTGTTACACCCTGAGTGTTGGTACAACCCTTTGCAGAGATTGTATAAATGTAAGTAACAGGAACAGTGATGTAAGTAGTGTTGTTGAGGCGCTCAGCAGGGTTGCCGGTACCAGTAGCATTGGTATTAGATATACCAGCCTCATAACCACGAGACCACGCGAACGTTGCCGAAGGCGTAACGCTGGTAGGTGCGAAGTTGAATACAGCGCTATCACAAACTGCAAGTGCAGAAATATCGTTGCTGAGACGTGGCATTGGATTAACAGTAAGCAGCACGACCTGAGAATCGGCACAACCATTTGCGAAAATAGTATACAGGTAAGGAACATTAATTGGCAAGTCTGTATTGTTGATAACCAACTCACTGATGCCACCTGTACCTATCGCGGTAGGATTGGCTATGCCTACAACAGTGTCTCTGGCCCATACAAAAGATGCACCTGCAGTAGCACTTGAAGGAGTATATGCGAACAATGTATTGGTGCAGATACCGGCAGGAGAAAGTGTGCTGCTAAGACGTGGCCTTGGGTTAACCGTAATTGTAACATTCTGTGTGTTGGTGCAACCGAATGCGCCTACTGTGTAAACGTAAGTAACAACTATAGGAGCAGGAGTAGTGTTGACCAGGGACTCGCTGATATTGCCGGTACCGGTAGCAGCAGGATTGCTGATACCCACCACTGATGCACGACTCCATGTAAGCGAAGCACCTGATATTGAGGTAGTAGGTATGTAGTTGAGCAACTGGCTGTCGCAGGTAGGCGTAAGTGCCATAGTGCTTGAAAGTGTAAGTGCAGGATTAACTGTAACAACTACTTCCTCTGTGTAGCTACAACCATCGATACTCAAAGTAATAACGTAAGTAACCACTCTTGGAGTAGTAGATGTGTTGATAAGCGTCTCGCTGATAGAACCTGAACCTGAAGCAGCAGGATTGCTGATGCCAGCAACTACGGGACGATGCCATGTAAGTGTAGCACCAGTAGTAGAAGAAACAGGCGTGTAATTGAACACCTCATTGTTGCACAGAGCAGGAGGAGTAAGCGTAGATGACAACTGTGGTGTAGGATTGATAACTACTGTTACATTTTGTGTATTTACACAAGAGTTGGCAGCAAGCGTATAGTTGTATGTAACTGTAACCGGGTCAATCGACAGGTTTAACAGATTTTCATTAGGATTACCAGCGCCACTTGAAGCAGGGTTAGCAATGCCGGATGTAGTAGCACGAACCCAGTCGAAAGAGGTACCGGGAGTAAGGCTGTTGGGGAGGTAACTAAATAATGCATTGTTACAAACTGAAGCCGGAGTAAGTGTGCTGTTGAGCTCAGGTATAGGATTGTCAACAATATGGAATACTATAGAAGTACCTATACAACCATTAGCAACCGGAGTAACGGTAATGTCTGCAGATACCGGAAGGTCAGCTTCGTTGATAGGGAAGAAAGCAGCTATGTGCCCTTCGCCAGAAGCTGGAAGACCAATAGCAGGATTGCTATTAACCCAAGTATAAGAACCGCCGCTGATAGGACCACTTGGTGTGATGTCAGCAGTCATTTCGCCATGACAAAGAATCTGGTCTTCGATAGGCTCTACTGTAGGCAGTGGCTTAACAGTAACTTCGATAGGATAAGAAACGCTGTTACAGTTAACATTGTTGATAGTAAGTGTACCATGATAGGTATCGGCCGGAGCACCAGCAGGAACAGCAATGTTAAATTCTGAATTAGTAGGAAGCAATGCATCAGCTACATTTTCAAAGCCACCAACTGTCTCGGCAACATTGTCCCAGATAATAGTATATGTACCTGGATTAGTGTAGTATAGTCTTACCAGACCATCACCCTCGTTGGCACCACGTGTATGGGTAACAGAGAAAGTAGAGATACCATCGGCATAGTTAGATCCGCCGCCACCGCCGGTCCAAATGCCGCCGCCGCCGCCAAAGTAACCACCGCCACCAGCACCGGAAACACCCTCTGTACTACCATTGCCGCCCATGCCAGACATACCGAAAGCACCGGGAGTCCAACCGGAATAAGTAGCAGGTGCACCACCTGTACCCTGAGTACCACCTTTAGAGTTGGAACCAGGTATATTGTTTTCGCTATTGCCGCCTGTAAGACCACCACCAGCACCGCCAAAGAAAGGAGTAATGCCAGGATTATTGTCGGCACCATTGCCGCCGCCGCCGCCGGCAACCACCTTGCGATTGGCAAGACCAGTACCACCAAGGCGAATATCTGTAGCACCGCCACCGGCACCACCACAACCAACAAAGAAATAAGAGAAAGCATTGCCACCACCATTGAAACCACCAGTAGCGCCAAAGGGAGTACCATCATTACCTCTGCCGCCTACGAATACGTTCAGCGTATTGCCTGGGAAAACAGACATTGTACCCTGAATTCTACCACCCTTGCCCGGGTTGGCAGCACCAGAATAGTTGTCGTTGCCACCAGATGCGCCCATTGCATCGAAGCGAACAGCAGTAACATTTGCAGGAACTGTCCAGCTCTGCATAGCTCCTGTGTAATTAAGAATAACTGTATCAGGGCCTACATTGGTAAGACCTGTAAAAGGAATTACAGCGTTTGTGACACCACGACAAACTGATGGGAAAGAACCCAAAGTGAGCTCTGGGCCAGCATTGATAGTCAACGTAACTACCATGATATCTGTTCCACCCATGCCATCGTCCACCATTATGGTAAAGTTGTCTGATGTAGCACCGGGATTGGGTGTGTAAATAAGCCCTACCGGAGTAGAAACACTACCACCTGCCGGAGCCGTAGCGGGGAAACCAGTAAGAACACCGTTGTTGGCATCAACAACGATAGTCCAGGATAATGTTTCACCAGCATCGAGGTCTGTTACGCGCAGCCAGTTACTTATATCTATTGGCACATTGCCACAGATAGTCCTGTTTTGAGGACTCGCGGTATTGAAATCCGGTATAAAGATCGCGCTACTGACGAAAGGCATAAATACCATGAGTATGCCGGCAAACAGGAATGTTCGTAAGAAACCAAATCCTTTTGTGCTTTTTTCTTTTTTAACAGAACCTAAGTAAAGATGTGCTAATCTCATATCAATATAGTTTATGAAACAATGGCGAAAAATACTCAAAAAATTAAACTCTTTCTGCTTATTTTTCAATTTTTTTAAAAATATATGTAATTGCCCCACCCAATTGGAGCGTAAGAGTGGGAGTGCGGAGTGCGAATTTAAAGTAGTGAAGGGGTTAAAAGGAAGTGAATTTATTGTGAAATTATTGGGATTGGAGGAGTTGCATTACACCATCGGGATAGGTGATGGTCTCGAGATAAAGGCCATGACCAGCTACATTAAAAAAGGCTTTGGTGCAGTTGGCCGCTTCGATTATTTCTTTGAGTTTTTGTGGAGGTGCGCCATCGCGCACAAGCCTTAACTGGGTGGCTACCAGCCCTCTGACCATCCCCCTCAGAAAACGGTTAGCAGCAACAACATAGTGCAATTCATTATCCTTTTGCTCCCAATAAGACTCGTGAATACGACATTCAAACGTCTTGACCTGCGCGTTGCGCTTGGCAAAAGATTCGAACTGGGTGAATTCCCTTATGATAGCTGCTGTTTCATTGAGCTTGTGTATACTGACCGGAAAGGGATAAAACAAAGCTTTGTTTACCAAAAAAGGATTTTTGGCAGTGTATATGCGATAGCGATAAGACCGCTGCACTGCCTCGAACCGAGCGTTGAACTCAGGGTTAATAGCACGGTAGATGTTTTTTACTGCGATACCGGAATCAATAATTGCATTGCATTTGTAAAGAAAATCGGGTCTGAGCTCCTCTTCATGATCGAAATGATAGAAATTGGACAGCGCATGCACCCCCTCGTCTGTGCGGCTGGCACCGTAAGACAGCACCGGAGCGCGCAGCAAAGTGCCCAGCATATTATTAACTGCGAGTTGCACTGTAGGTGTATCGCCCTGTATCTGAGAGCCATGAAAGCATGTGCCATCATACATTACTTCGAGCACGTATCTTGCCATGTAAAAATCTGTGAGCTATTGAGTAGCGGCAAAAGTATAACTATGATTTGGTAAGTGTGGTGTTTTTTGCGGTGTGGCGGGGCAACCACGTTATTGGAATACTATAATTAGACACAAAATTCAGGATACATGAAAGTAAACTTCACCACTAAGAACACAAGGAACACAAAGTTTGTGTAATGAAGCTGGTTTTAGAACTCCTGACCTCTCGCAGTCTAAACCGGAGTAGTATTTGAAATCCTGTACGAGAAAACCCCGTCCCTAAAGGGAGATGTTACGTAATTCGCTTGAATCTACCATTATTTCGAACCCCGAACTTTTAATAAAATCTGCCATACAGGTAAGAAGATCTGGGTTTAAAAATGATCATAAACTAAAAATTAGATGCGCACTAAGTTCCGATCTACTAATGATAATCAATTTTTGTCGACACTGTTGATTTTAATGCTTTTGCCCTGAGAGGAGCTTCGGTTCTTTCTTTCGAGCCACCTGCCTACCAAGCCGAATGTAACCGCAAGTATTATAAAGAATATACCCTTGTTCATAGAATCCCAGAAATACTCGAAGTAACGGGTGTAGAGATTGACGAGGACAAACAACACCCCGAAGTCGCGGGCGGCGGTGTTGCGAAAACGGATACCGAGGTAAAAAGACAAGCCAGAAGCGATGGCCAGAAAAGCAGAATAAATGAGCACCTGCACCTGATGGGCACGCTGCCAACGCTCGATAGAATTGAAGTTGCCGAAAATAGAAACCATCCACAGCGCAACAAAGAATACTGTGAGCCCGGCAATATAAGTGATGCGCTGCGAATAGAGCAAACGCTGTACCCGCAATTGCAATAAGGATAGTACCAGTAACAATGCTCCAAACAATACATAACGCACAGGATAGTTCATACCCAGAAAGAGGTAGTGTTGATTGTAAGATGACGTAAAAGCACCAAACCAACAGGTAACCGCCACCAAAGCACCCAACCATAAAATATATGAGCGCAACAAAATGCTAATAACAAATAATGAAACGGAAGCGAGCGAAAGAAAAGTAGTATAGTAGGTAGCATCGGCATGAATGTACTTGCAGACGTAGACCAGGGACGTAAGCACCGCAAGCCCGCCGAGTGCCATATAGATCTCGTAAGCTGAGCTACGGGTGTCCTTTCGCTTAGTAGCTATGTACCAAAACCATAAGACAGCCAGGGCGGCAGCAATAAGTGCTATGGCGAGATCGCTCCAGGCAAAGTAGGTCTTGATTTTTTCGAGCAGCTTTTCGCTGAGGAAAATGGCACCAAATGCGAGCAGGGTGCAAAAAAGAGCGATAAAGAAAAAATATTGCGCTATCTGCTGGCGGTCGTTTTGCCGGAGGGTAAGACCCTCGCGGAGCGTGGCTGCCTGCTGTGGCGTGAGGCTACCATCGGACTCCCACTCTGAGAGTGCCCTGTGCACAACCTTCAATTCATCCTTGTCGACTTCCATGTAAGTAATTATAAGGCTAATGCAATATTACAAGAAAAAAGCCTCCTGATGGCAGGAGGCTTTTTTTGAAAGTCCAAATTTAAAAATCCAAATTTCCAGTGCACAAATTCCAAATTACTGGGGTTTAATTCAGAATATAAATTTCTAAAGAACCAAATACAGAAATTGAAGTGACTGTATTTACGCTACTATTCGGTTTTGCTGACATTGAGTGTATGCTTGTTGCCGCTAACCGTCACCCCTTTTTCACTCATATAATGATGGTACTTTTTGAAGATCTGCTCTGATTGTTTTTTGCCGTTAATGTACAAAGCATCTTCCTTTTTCTCAACTTTGAAATTGTCACTCATATCAATGAGACCATCTTTTTGCATCCTGTGCAGCATATCGTCAAGCTGTTCAGTTTTATCCAAAATATCCTTTTCTTTAGGAGATACAGTATCTATTTCCTTAGTGTACTTTTTACGAACGATCTCCCTTTTAGATTCGTGTATGGCATCTTTGTCATCCTCAATCTCGCGCTTGATCTGAATATTGATTTCTTTAGCCAACTTCTCTACATTCAGTTCTTTGCTCACTTCGGCAATGGCATCTGTAATGTCAGCAATAGCATCTGTAATGTCGGCAGTAATGTCCTGCCAGTCGACTGCGGAGAGTTCTTGCCGCACTCTGTCTATTTCTGCTTCCAACCGGGCCTTATCGAAAGATCCATCGTCAGAAGAAATGACAATTTCTTTTTTGACGTATTTTTTCTCACTACCCTTCTTATCGTTCTTTTTGGTAGTAACGACCAACACTTTTGCTTTTTTATTGCTTTTATCATCATCCTCCAAAGAGATGTTGACATTTACATTATCGCCTTCATTTCCGTCTTCATCTGCCGTAATTGTTTTGGTTACTACTTTGGTCTTTGTCTGACCGTTATTGGTAACGGTCTTAGCTGTCTTTTTCTGAATCGTCTTCTTTTCATCCTCCCTGGGCTTCTGTGCAAAGGAAGGTGTGAATGAAATCATTGCTACCAGTAATGAAGCTGCAATGACAGTAACTAAAACAACGGATGCCCTGCTGTGGGTGGTGTTTTCCTTTTTCATTTCCATGATTCCTTTTAAACGGTTAAACAATTGATTGTTGGTCCCTGTTGCAGCCAGAGATAAGCTGTTGTGGTACATACGATTGTCTTCAAGCATAGCCAGTGCTGTAGCATAGTGCAGAGGGCTAGAGGCTGAGGCTACTACCACATCGTCGGCGCATAACTCGCGCTCCCGCCTGATGACAGCAGATATAAGCCAGATAAACGGATTAAAGAACAAGAGCGTTTCTATGACCACTTGAAACAGATTGACCAGGTAATCGTGCCGTCTGATATGCGCCAACTCGTGCAGTAAAATAGCTTCGACCTGCTCTGTAGACAGACTATTGATTGTGGCAACAGGTAATAAAATAATGGGCCTGAGCGTACCGAGCATGACCGGCACTGAAACTCTGGCAGAAAGCAGCAACTTTACCGGTCGTGATATTCCTAATTGTTGCTTCCATTTGTCAACAAAAGCAAGCAGGTAACTATCGGGGGACACTATACCTGTTCTGCTAAGCGCACGCAACTGCAAGAAATTGAGCAGGACACGAAGTAACATAAACAAGAGTCCTGAATAATAGATGAGCATAATAACCGGCACATATTGGTCGACCTGCAAAAGGAATTGCCGGAACGTACTAATAGAGGACGGCGCAACAGCGGTAACGACAGAAGAATAAGTATTGACTGAGGAGCTATCTGCGGCAGACTGTGGCAGGAAAACTGTGGTGGTATGCAACTCGTAATATCTGCCCACCCAAGTGTATGCAAATAAAAAAGAAACAGATAAAAAAGCGGTAGTAGAAAGCATGTACCGTGTGCCGGCACCCACTGTGGAAAATAATCTGAGCAGCAAATACAACAATCCGTAAATGAGCAGCGCCTGCCAAAGAGAAGACAAGAGCGCATAAGAAAATGAGTGCGCGAGCGCTGTAGCTGTAAAGGATAAAGTATTCATAAAAACTGTGTTATAATTTTCAGTGGATTACAATCAATCTATTTAGTTTTCTTCTCCATTTCCGCCAGATACTTCTTTATTTCGTCGAGCTCCTTTTTATTGGTTTTGTGATTACCAAGTGCCTGTATGACCAACTGTGAAGCTGAGCCATTGAACACATTATCTATCATACGCTTTATGTACTGTCCCTGCGTCTTCTGCTGCGATACATTGGCAGTATATACATGGCTTTTGCTACTGGCGTCGCGGGTAAGCAATGTTTTGTCGTGCATAATCTGCATGAGCTTGAGTGTGGTAGTATACCCTGCCTCTTTGTTTTGCTCCAGCACCTCGTGCACCTCACGTACCGTGCTGGGTCCCTTGCTCCAGAGGATATTCAGTATTTCCAGTTCGCTTTCTGTTGGCTTTATTATCATGTTGCTATCCTTGTACGAATGTTTTCGTATGCAAACCTACGAATATTTTCGTAAATACAAATACCTGTGGCAGAAAAAACTTTATTTTAACAAACGCGAGAGAAATGTTTGTGAGCAAACACACTAAAATCTATCTCAAAAATGTGAACAGAAAAAGCGGGGCACATGAAGAAAATGAACCACTAAGGACACGAAGTTCGCTAAGATATCAGAAAAAAGGAATGATGAACATTTAGTTCTTTTGTGTGAGTTAAAAGAGTTCACAAAGCTTAATAAATCGGAAGGATAACTATAGTGAAAATACAGGTTTAGAATGCAATTTTCGGGCAAAATTGGAATGTACGTAGAGAAATAATATTTTTGTGGTATAAAAGGAAAGGTATGGATGCGAAAGTAACGCTTAGCATTAATGAAGACGTAATAGAGAAAGCTAAGATGTACGCAGAATCGAAAGGAATAAGCCTGAGCAGGCTTACAGAAATACTATTGCGTAAAGCAACCGCCGGAGGATACAAAAACATAGAAGACATACCAGTAGCAGACTGGGTGTATACTGTATCGGAAGGAGCAACCGAATACATAACGGAGCGTAAAAGAAAAAACCTGAAAGAAGAATATTTCAACAGCAAAAAATGAAAGTCTACATTGACGCTAATGTAATCGTATCTGTACTTAATAAAGAATATCCTGCCTACTTATACACATCGCGTATACTTAGCCTTGCCGACAATAGAAAATATACACTGGTAACATCGGCAGTAGCCCTTGCAATTGCCTACTACTTTGCAGAGAAAAAACATGGAGCAGCAGTGGCTAAAAACAAGATAAAGTTGCTGACAGAACACATACATGTAGCCGACTGTGGCATGAAAGAAGCAACGCTGGCTGCAACCAACAAAAAGATACATGACTTTGAAAATGGGTTGCAATACTATGCTGCCTTACATGCGGGCTGCAAAGTAATAGTAACAGATAATACAGAAGACTTCTACTTCTCAGATATAGAAGTGCTGCAGGCTGAGCAGTTTTTTCTGAAACATATGTAGTAATATATTTAGAGGGGTGACGCAGGCAAATGAATCTTGACGCAAACCTACCTGCCGCAGGCAGAATCGCAAAAACACATTAACTGTGAACTACAGGCAATTCCGATAGCTAACAGAAGCAAAGCACATGGGATTTACAACTGATATTGAAGCTGAAAATGTAGTGCTATCAATGTTACCTTATTCCAATTTAACAAAAGAACATAGACCGAGCATGTCACGGTTCGGCGCGCAGCTCGGTAAACTGCCATTGACAAATATTATTACTCACCCGTAAGTTTACCACCCCAGCCGTTAAAAAGCCTTCGCTTTTCAACGGCATCCCCTCCTTGAAAAAAGGCGGGGAATTCCCTCATTTCCTACCCATGACATTTACCCATGTCATTTCAAAAGTCCTTGTGCGCAGCAAACCTTCCTGCGGCAGGCAGGTTGTTTAATCACCGTGACAACACTACTAACTGGCCTGCGTAATAATAATAAAATTTATAGGGCATTATATTATGCAAAGGCATATTCATTTGTGTGTGATATAGCCCGCATATTCCCGATGGGCGATGCCAACCGCTTTGGGATTTCGCTCCCTCAGGGCTTCCCGGAAATGACAATATCACACAAACTATAACAGGATTCAACTAACAAATAATACCGGGAAAACATTGAAAAATAGACAACAGACAAAATTGAAAAGATTAAAAAGCCAACACCTATTTCGCACTGACAAACCGGTAAATCATCATAGCCAGCATATCGACATCGACCTGCTCTATAGGATGCGATGTACCCGGTAAAATGCCCAACTGAGCTGCAGGTAATGACTTATAGACCGCAACGGTTTCATCGAGACTGACCATTTTGTCGCGGTCGCCAAGCAAGAGCAACGAAGGGGTAGTGATAGCAGTGTAATCGTTCGCCAGCAAAGGATTGGCAGCACCAAGGCCTGTCATAAGTTCCGCAGTTTTCCCCAGAATTGTAGTCCAGTCGGTGGGTGCGTGACGCGCTATAAGCGTAGCGGCAAATGCCGGTAATTTTTGCTCAATTTTCTCGGGGTTCAACATCTGGACTTCGCGCGCAGCAGTAGCCTCGTCCCAATGATACTTAGTAGCGAGGGTGACCACTTTTTTGACCCGCGCGGGATAGTGCCGGGCCAGATACATGCCCACATAACCTCCCATACTATAGCCAAAAACAGACACCTTATCGAGACCTTTGAGCATCATGTAACTGATAACATCATTTGCAAACATCTCCATAGAAAAAGCCTCAGCAGCAACAGGCTTGCCACCATGACCGGAAAAGTCGAGCAGATGAACATCGTAGGTAATTGATAACGCATCAGCCAACGGCTGAAGCTGAACAGAAGACCCTAAAGCTCCGTGAAGTAAAATAAGAGGTTCCATGAGTGATAAAAGTTAAGTGAAGATGGTTTAATAGACTTCACCAAAGTACAATTTTACGATATTTTCTGCTTTTGAAGGGGAATTGATAAATTTTACCGCGAAGCCACAAAGATGCAAAGTTTTTTTCAAGAGTGCTAAGAACGATAGTATAAAATAGCAAACACCGGAGGCCCAAAGAATTGTTGACAGAAAAAAGGTAAGGCTGTAGAACAACCTTACCAATCTATATACTTTACGCTGCTAATTGTGCAACAAATCAGATATGCTGTTTGAAATAGGCAAGCGTGTGTTTGAGTCCTTCGTGCCTGTCAACCTTAGGTTCCCAGCCAAGAAGTTCTTTTGCTTTTGTAATGTTTGGCTGCCGTTGTTTCGGGTCGTCCTGTGGGAGTGCCTCGAAAACAATTTTAGATTTGGAGCCGGTAAGTGCCAACACCTCCTCGGCAAACTGCAGCAAGGTAATCTCAGAAGGATTGCCAATATTGACAGGCATGGTATAGTCGGACAAAAGGAGCCTGTAGATACCTTCTACCAGGTCATCGACATAACAGAAAGAGCGGGCCTGTGAGCCATCGCCATAAACTGTAACATCTTCGCCACGGAGTGCCTGACTCATAAATGTAGGCAATGCACGACCATCATCGAGCCGCATACGTGGACCATAGGTATTGAAAATGCGTATGATTCTTGTCTCTACCCCGTGAAAGGTATAGTATGCTCTGGTGATACTTTCCATGAAGCGTTTAGCCTCATCGTATACACCACGCGGACCTACCGGGTTTACATTTCCCCAGTACTCCTCGGTCTGTGGATGTACCAGCGGGTCGCCATACACCTCTGACGTAGATGCCACCAGTATACGCGCGCCCTTTGACTTGGCAAGACCCAGCAGATTATGCGTGCCTAATGCGCCTACCTTCAATGTCTGGATAGGCATTTTGAGGTAATCTATAGGGCTGGCAGGAGATGCAAAATGCAGTATATAGTCGATGTCGCCGGGGACATGCACGAACTTAGTAACATCGTGGTGATAAAACTGAAACTCCTTGAGAGGGAACAGGTGTTCGATGTTTTTGATGTTGCCCGTAAGGAGATTGTCCATACCTATCACCTCATAACCCTCTTTGAGAAAGCGGTCGCATAAATGTGACCCGAGGAAACCGGCTGCACCGGCTATAAGAATACGTTTTGCCATGTTTTTGTTTTCGTGGTTTAGTATAGAGTCGAAAGTTTAAAGTCGAAGGTCGAAAGTTTAAAGTCGAAGGTAGAAAGTCAAAGATCAAGGGTCGAAAGCTGCGGAGAATGGGTGGAGACATTTGCAGTATATAACCGGTGATATTCCAAATTCTCTTAAACTCCAGCATCAATTAGTCGAGCGTTCCTCTTTCCCTTATTATCGTATTTCCGGGCATAGACAGGGTATTTCTCACCTGTGGGTGTATCACTCTTCTACCTATGCTTTCGTAATAAAATGACAGATCCTGCATTTTTTCAAGGGAGTAAACATTACGCCCATCGAATATAGCCGGATGCACCAGTGCCTCTGCTATGCGGTCGAAGTCGGGGTTGCGGAACTCGCTCCATTCTGTAACAATAATCAGAGCGGTAGCACCTTTAAGTGCATCGTACTGATCCTCGGCGTAGTAAATCTTATCGCCCCAAATTTGCTTAACGTTTTCCATACCTTCGGGGTCGAAAACCCGTACCTGTCCGCCAGCTTCTGTAATTTCTTTTATCAGGTCGAGTGATGGTGCATCGCGAATATCATCGGTCTCGGGCTTGAAGGACAAACCCCAGATAGCGAATGTGAGCCCTGAAAGATTGCTGCCGAAATAATTGCGGACTTTGTTGCCCATTATTTTTTTCTGCAGGTCATTGACCTCCATCACTACATTCACCAGCTTGAAATCGTATTCCATATCCAGAGCAGTATGTGCTAGTGCTTTCACATCTTTGGGGAAACAACTACCGCCATAACCAATACCCGGAAACAGGAAACGCTTGCCGATGCGGCTGTCGCCCCCCATGCCTATACGTACCCAGTCTACGTTTGCACCTGCTTTTTCGCACAGGTTTGCCATTTCGTTCATGAAAGAAATACGCATGGCGAGGTAAGAGTTGGCAGCATACTTAGTCATTTCGGAAGAGCGCTCGTCCATGAAGTGTATGGGATTGCCTTGCCTAACGAAAGGCTGGTAGAGCTCGTCCATTACCTTTTTAGCTTTTTCAGAAGATGTTCCTATCACCACTCTGTCGGGCTTCAAGAAATCATCAACGGCTACGCCTTCCCTGAGAAACTCGGGATTGGAGACAACATCGAACAATGCTTTATCCAGACGTGCTGCCAGCACTGCATGCACTTTTTCGGCAGTGCCTACGGGAACCGTGCTTTTATTTACTATAACGGTGTATTTAGTAATTATTTTGCTGAGCGACTCGGCCACATCCAGTACATACTGCAAATCGGCAGACCCGTCTTTGCCGGGCGGAGTGGGCAGTGCCAGAAAAATAACACGGGCATCTTTTATGCCATTTGCGAGGTCTGTGGTGAATTGTATACGTTTTTCCTTAATATTTCGTTCCAGCAACACATCGAGACCGGGCTCATAGATGGGTGACTTCCCTGCTTTGAGGTTATTAATTTTGCGTTCGTCAATATCTATACAAACGACATTATTGCCGGTTTCGGCAAAACATGTACCCGTAACCAGCCCTACATAGCCGGTGCCTATTATAGTTATCTGCATTTAGTTGTGTATAAATCAGGGTGCAAAAGTAATTAATATTTTAACAGGAAAAGTAGTGGCTTTCTACTAACCTACCCCTGAAACAAAAACACAGCCGGCAGCTTTTCGAGCACAGGTATCCCTGTTTTCCAGTCTGCAACGGTTTTAGTGCGTATGTATTCGTTTGGGGCGGTAATATTCATAGCTACACACACGCGGGTGCGGGGGTGACAGTTTTTCAGCAAATCAGCCAGTATCTGGTTGTTTCGGTAAGGCGTTTCGATTGCAATCTGTGTTTGTTTTTCGGCTATAGACAGCGCTTCGAGTTCTCTAATCTTTTTGCTGCGGGCTGGCTCTTTGACAGGCAGGTAGCCGGTAAAAGAAAAGCACTGACCATTGAGCCCGGATGCTATAAGCGCCAGTATAATGGAATTGGGGCCTGTAAGTGGCACCACACCTGCCCCAACAGCATGGGCAATAGCCACCAGATTGCTGCCAGGGTCGGCAACGCCAGGGCAGCCCGCCTCGCTCATGACGCCTATTTTCTTGCCTTCATTGAGCCATTGTTTCAATAGTCCGGTGTCAGCGCCGGCGTGTTTGTCGATTTCGGAAAAATGAAGGCTGTCTATAACTATTGCTGGATGCAGTGTGCGCAGAAACCGCCGTGCAGTGCGAATGTTTTCTACAAAATAATGCTGTATGGCGGCAGTATGTGTATAAACCTCTGCGGGCAGGGTATGATTAGCCCCTTCTGTAACAGGCAATGGTATAAGATAAATCGAGCCTTTGTGTGCTGCCATTCTACGTTTGCTATTTTTGACTAAAATACTGAATAAAGGAATCAAATTCAGATTTACTTTTGAAAAACTAAAAGCAAGGAAATAAACCCGAAATAAATCAAATACAACATAGAAGCAAAAGGGCGATGTGGAAAGTTGCAATAGGTTTCACCACAAAGGTCACGAAGAACACGAAGGTAGGTTGTGAAAAAAAAATAGGGTTCACCACAAAGGCGACAAAGAACACAAAGGTAGGTTATGGAAAAAGGAATAGGGTTCTCCACAAAGGTCGCGAAGAACACAAAGGCGGGTTGTGCACAGTAGTTTATGTTTCACCCAAAGATTCTACACAGAAATTCTAGAATAGAACGTTGTTATAAAAAAAAGCATACAATATTTTACGTATCCCAAATTGTTTAAAACCGTAACATCCTTGAAATGAAAATACCGGAAACATTTTACACAGATACTAACGTGCTGAAAATAGCCCGAAAACTGATAGGGAAAGTACTTGTAACCAATATGGACGGTGTAATAACCACCGGGATGATAACTGAAACCGAGGCATACGCCGGGATAACAGACAAGGCATCGCACGCATACGGAGGAAGGCGCACTACACGCACCGAAGTAATGTATGCGCGTGGCGGCGTAGCTTATGTATATCTGTGCTACGGCATACACCACCTGTTTAACGTAGTAACCAATATACAGGATGTGCCACACGCTGTGCTGGTGCGTGCGATAGCGCCTATAGAAGGGATAGAAACCATGCTTACCAGGCGCAACAAAAGAAAGGCAAATAGCACCTTAACCGCAGGACCGGGCTCGCTGAGCGCTGCACTGGGTATCAACAAACAACATACGGGTACGTCACTACTGGGTGAAACAATATTTATAGAAGACCGGGGCATCAAAATAAGCGCAAAGGAAATTGTGGCAAAGACAAGGATAGGAGTAGACTATGCCGGCAATGACGCGCTGCTTCCTTATCGCTTCTATCTGCGGAATAGCGAGTATGTGAGTAAGTATTGAAGTTATACCAGCAAGTGTATGATTGAATAAGATTTGACAACTTTGAAGGAAAGTTGTCAAATCTGTGTGTCGTGTGTTATTATCCTTTAAAAAAGTTGCACCTTCAAACTTGACATTTGCTATTTGGTGGGTGGCGGTGTTTGGGGTGGCGGTGCGCCGTTCATCATAGCAATGGCTGCATTGAGTCCTGCACGGGCCTGCTGATTGGAAGGCTGTATGCTTATTGCTTTCTGGAATGCATAAACAGCTTCTGCCGGCTGTCGGTTGGTGTAGTATGCACCACCCATATTGTACCAAAGGTCCATATTAGTGGAATCAACAGAAAGTCCCTTTTTGTAGACCTCAACAGCCTCGGCATATCTACCGAACCTGCCATATTGATCCCATCCCACCTTGAGGTAGTAGTCGCAAATAAGCTTGTACATACCGGGCAATGTGGGGTAGGTAGGATACAGAGATCTCACGGTATCTATATTGGCAGTGGTCTTGTCTATGTCACCCAACTTGTACCATGCAATACCCCGGTTGAGGAAGGCGGCAACAAACTTACGATGAATGGACAAAGTGTGATCGAGTATCGACACAGCATCGGTCAGGTACTTATTTCTTTCTGAAGAATCTTTGGCATAGTCGGCAAGGGTAATGTATGACGCGGCTACATTGGCATTTACGAGCACACTGTTGGGTACGGTTTTGATATCGGTGCCAAAGAGAGTGCTGTCGTTTTTCCATGCCCAGTTGCGGTCTATGGTTTTGAAACCCATCAGGGCAACTATCACAATCATCAAGCCTGCGAGGCTTTTCTGAGCAGTAGCCACAGGCTGTATACGTTCAAAACCCTTGTAAAGCAACCAGGCTACAACAATAACAAAACCTACTGATGAATGATAAATAAGGCGCTCGCCAAGGGTGGCACCGATATCGAAAACAAGGTTGTTGACCAGCAACAAGTGCAGTATATAAAATGCGATAGAAAAACAAATAAGTCCTTTGCCATCAACCCCTGTGGCCTGTGGAGCGATGGTTGTATTCATATTGCGTTTCGGGAAAAACTGTAGCATTATACCTATCAGGGCAATATGCACAACAATAGATGCCCAAACCAAAGGATGCGCAAAGTCTTTGTAGGGTATTTGATTGTAGGAATAGTCTGCCGAAAGTGGATGCGGAAACAGCAACATTTTGAGATAGTAAAGGGACGAGGATATCTCGGTCGCCAACTTTTGTTTACCTTCGGCAAAGAGGTATGGATTGTTGAGCACCTCCTGAGCTGCACTCGCGGTCACCTTCGGTATGGCATGAAAGCGATAATAGAGGTATATACCTGACAGCAGAAAATAAGGAGCGAAAGACATTGCCTTACTAATCATCACCTGCAGGTCTGTCTTTACTTCTTTCTGAGGGCGTATAAATAAATAAAAAGCAAAAACGGCAGCAATAGTACCGAGCAAAGGGAAAGCCTTGATAATGGCAATTGCCGCTGCCGTGACATCTCCGCTCTCGTCTAGGGAAGGTGCAATAGCATTGAGCCTCACAGCAAGGTAGAGGGTAACCACGACAAGGAACGGCAAGACGGTAGTAATGCTTTTGAAAAAGGAATAGCCCCTGAAAATATAAAATGCCAGCGGCAACAATGCTATCATAGTAATAGCATACTCCTTTGACATAAAGGCAAAGAAATAACTGAGCAAAGCGGCACCCAGCATACCAATTTTGCTCTTATTCTCCTCGTACTTAAACGCATAAATAAAAGTAAGACACATGAACATCAGCGACATTATCTCATCGCGGCTTTTCACATTGGCGACAACCTCGGTATGCACGGGGTGCACCGTAAATAAAACGGCTGCTATGAGCGCTACAACAGGATACCTGCCGAAAATAATATACCTCAGAAAGTAGAGTAAGACAACTACAGAGAGCATATACCACAGGACATTGAACACATGCCTGACGTGCATATTGGAAATCAGCTTCTTCTGAGTAGGACCAGAAACACCATAAGAAATGCTCTGCTTCAGCACACTGTCCACATCTTCCTCTTTTACGGCCCCGAGCAACTGCTGCTCTATAGCAAAGGTAACGATGGATAAAGGCCGATAACGCCCGCCTTCGAGCTGGTTGGTGGTGTTCAACTGGCGATAATAGCTGTCGTATGCGTCCTTGGTGAGGATGCCGGGAATACCGGAAAATCCTTCAAGCACATACTCGTTCTTCACTATGACTATACCATCGTCGTGTGCAAATTCGTGCTGAAAGGTGTTGCAATATATAATGAATGCCAGCAATGACACAATAATTGCCTGTCCTTTGAATTCGAAAAGCCACGACTTAATATCTCTGTAATTAAAAGTCGAAGCCTGCGGAGTTGTGTCTACTACTTCCTTAGCAGGTTGGGCAGCAGCAGGAGACTGAATATTTCGTTTTTTGGCCATTGTGAATATGTGATACTCAAAAATAAAGATTTAATTGAGAGCCTGATTAAAATTTATTCATTGGCTTTCTTCTAGTCGTTTTTTGCTGCAACTTCGTTAGATTTTTCGTCAGAGGTTTGGCTATGACTGCTAAATCTGCCTTGTTTCGCTCAAAAACAATATCCATAATAAAGACAAGCAATAAACTTTAAACAGGCTCTGGATATTGGAAACATAGATAACCTGATCAATTCAGTAAAAAAGACTCAACGATTTTACTAAGTTCTGCTTCGGCTCTGTCCAGGTCGTCATTAATAATAACATGGTCGAAATTAGGGGCAACTGTTAGTTCATGAATTGCCTTGTTTACCCGCTCCTCGAGCGTTTGTTCGGTTTCAGTGCCTCTGGCAATGAGCCTGCGGCGGAGTTCGTCGATAGATGGTGCCTCGATAAAAATAGTGAGGCAATTGCCGGGGTATTTGTCCCTAACTACTAACGCTCCCATGACGTCTATGTCTACCAATGGGGACTTACCTGCATCCCATATACGCTGCATTTCGGACTTTAACGTACCGTAATACTTACCTGTGTATACCATCTCCCACTCTACAAAAGCATCCTCAGCTATCAGTTTTCTGAAAGTATCTTCGTCATAGAAATAGTAATCTTTTCCATGTATCTCTCCATTTCTGGGATTGCGTGTACATGCCGAAATAGAGAACTCCAGTTTTTCGGATGAGGCCAGCAGCCGCTTAACCAAAGTAGTTTTGCCGGAACCTGAAGGCGCCGTTATTATTATTAATTTGCCCGTTATCAAAAATGAAGAATTTTATTGACTGCGAATAAAGCTAAAAATAGTGGTTTATTCTAATTGAACAGCAGTACCGGGGCAAGTCTATTTGGAATATCTCCCCCGAAGTTTGAATTTTGGGAAAATATGACAAACAAAACTAAAACAGGGATACTGGTAGCGCAAATAATAGTGCTATGGGTAGTCATGTTTCTTTTGTCGCAGTCTGCGGGGTTTGTTCAATTTTATAGTAATTACCTTTTCCCTCCCATACAGTCCTTCAGGCTGATGGTGTTTGGTCCTGTACCTTTTAGTGCGGGAGATGTACTGTATGTGCTTGGAGGGTTGTGGCTGCTGCTGACATTGATAAGGTGGGTATATTACTTAAAGAAATTTGGCGCTTACAAAGAACGAATGGCGGGTTCGCTGCTCAACACTATCAACGTTGCACTACTTTTATATTTCCTTTTTCTGCTGGGATGGGGAGGCAATTACAGCAAATCACCGCTTGCCAAAAGCTGGGGACTGAGCCGGGAAAAGATAACAAATCCGGAATCTGTCAAAGCCAGAGATAAAGCTGCTGTAATAGCTTTCAATACCTTTCTGCTGGAAAAAATAAACACCTACGCGCCGCGCTACATAGTGCTGCCCTACAGCCATATAAACGAACGTGCCATAGCCTATTACCGGGAGTATACAGACAGCAGGGTAAAACAAAACGGACTGGGGGTAAAACCTACGATGTTTGGATACTTCATGCAGCGGATGGGCGTAGATGGCTACTATAATCCGTTTACGGGAGAGGGACAGATAAACAAAGAGTTGCCTGTATACATGATGCCCTTTACGGTATGCCACGAGATGGCACACCAGGCCGGCATAGCAGCAGAGGGCGATGCCAACCTGATGGCATATGCAATAGGCACTGCGGTGAATGACCCGCTGTTTCAATACTCCGCCTATCTGAACCTGTGGCTTTATGCCAACAACAGATTGTATCGTTATGATACGGCAATGGCAAAAGAATATGGAGCGCAGCTAAACGCGCTGACCAAGGCGCACATAGATACCCTGGAGGAAATAAACCGGAAATATCATGGGGTGTTCAGCACGTATTCCTCCGGCATATATGACAGCTACCTGCGCCTGCAAAACCAAGAGGAGGGCATAAAGAGCTACAGCAATGTAACCAAAGAAGCATGGCTGCTGGAAATGAAGCGAAGAAACGGCAAACGAAAGATGATAAGGATACCTTAATTACCATCACCACGACAGCAGCTCTCCTATCCTTACAGCAACCTTGTCGGCACTTGGCAGCATGGCGGCCTCGAGGCCCATGTTCATGGGCACAGCAGGGAGGTCTAGCGCGCCTATGGTTTGGACCGGTGCATCGAGCTCACGGAAACAGTTTTGTGCTATGCGCCCTGCCAGTGCTTCGCAAAATGAGTTGCGCAACTGCTCCTCAGTAAGTACGATACATTTTCCGTGCTTTTTTACAGTGCTATATATCAGTGCTTCATCGAGCGGGTAAATGGTGCGCAGGTCTACAACTTCTACCTGACCGGGATATTGTTTGGCTGCATTTTTAGCCCAGTACACCCCCATGCCGTAAGTGATGATACATATGGAATCGCCATTGTCAATTGCATCTTGTGTTGCTTCCAGCACTACATTGCCCTTGCCCAGCGGGATAATATAATCACGGTCGGGCTCTATGGTTTTTGCATCTTCGGTACCGGGCACCTTGCTCCAGTACAGTCCTTTGTGCTCCAGCATTACCACCGGGTTGCCATCATAAAAGGCAGCCTTCATTAGTCCTTTTATATCGGCCGCATTGCTGGGATATACAATCTTTATACCTTTTATAGTAGCCAGTGTACTCTCTACACTACCGCTATGATAGGGACCACCACCACCATAAGCACCAATAGGCACACGCAGTATCATAGAGACCGGATACTTGCCGCAACTGAGGTAACAGGATTTGCTGATTTCTGTAACCAACTGATTGAGACCGGGATATATATAGTCGGCAAACTGTACCTCTACAATTGGCTTAAGGCCTACTGCATTCATGCCTACTGTTGAGCCAATAATATAGGCCTCCTGTATGGCCATGTTGAACACACGGTTGTCGCCAAACTTATCGGCAAGGGTAGCCGCCTCGCGAAACACACCGCCCAGCCGCTTGCCTACATCCTGGCCATAAAACAAGGCCTCGGGATGGTCTTGCAACAACTCTTCAACCGCATGTAGTGCAGCATCTACCATTACTACTTTTTCACGCCCATCGGGGCTACGGTTGCCTTTTTCTTCTGTGACCGGAGTAGGCACATATACATGATCCGATACGGTAGCAGGGTCGGGGTCGGGCGATGCAACTGCTGCATCGAATTCGGCCTGAATAAATATCTTTTGTTCTTCTTCTATTTTGTCCAGTTCTGCTGCTGCCACCTTGTAGGTGCTCATCAGCAAGACTTTCAATTTTGGCGCGGGATCTTTCTCACCGTGTTTATCAAGATCTTCCGGTGTACGATACCATTCTTTGCGTACGCCGGAGGTATGGTGACCCAGCAACGGCACTTTGGCATGAACCAATATTGGAGAACGATTGGTGCGCACGTGGTCTATAGCTGCCTCCATTGCACTGTAAGAAGCAGTGAAGTCGCTACCATCTACCCTCATGCGCTCCATGCCTTTGAAGCCAGCAGCAAACTCGTAAGCATCCATTGTGCGGGCCTCATCGCTGCTTACGGAGATACCCCAGTCATTGTCCTGAACGAGATAGATGATGGGCAACTGGTGTAATACTGCAAACTGGAAGGCCTCGCTCACCTCACCCTCCGTAACACTACCATCGCCCAGAGAACATATAGTGACGGGAGGTACGGGGTAATCTGATAATTTTTCTTTCTCGCGATATTGTATACCCTGTGCTATACCTGTAGTAGGTATAGCCTGCATACCCGTAGCACTGCTCTGGTGTATGATACCTGGAAAACCTTCACGGCGGATATTGGGGTGATTGTAGTACTCTCTGCCGCCAGTAAAAGGGTCACCTCCTTTTGCAAGCAGTTGCAACATCATCTCGAAAGGGCGATAACCCATGCCGAGCATCATACTTTCGTCGCGGTAATAAGGGCTTACGAAGTCGCAGGGCTGCAGATGGAAAGCAGTAGCCAGTTGTATAGCCTCGTGGCCGCGCGATGTGCTATGAACATATTTACAAACCTGCCTGTTGGCATCATAAATTTCTGCCATAGCGCGGGCAGTCATCATCAGCTTGTATGCCTTTAATAGAATTTCTTTTGGAAGCATTGGACGGCAAAAGTAAGCGGAAAAGCATGAAAAAAGTTATGAAAAAGGGAAATATCGGTGAGCAAATAAGACCACCTGACTGAAAACATCAGATGACCAATATCATTTTTATTTAATTGAATATCCATTATGTTTGTAAAAACGGAATCTAACATGCAAAATAATGGACTGCAAAACAATGAAACGCCGGCAGAATACATATTGCGCATGCTGGAATATGGGGAGACGAGGGAGCAGATAGAAAGAAATCTGGTGGATCAGGGTCATGCATTCAGGTTTGCACAGGAAATAGTAGCGGAAACCGTGAAACTGCGCTATGCGCGCAGAAGAACAAAAGGACTGGCAATGGTGCTGGTGGGCGCAATTGTATGTTTTCTCAGTTTTCTACTAACTATAACCGGTATGTTTGCCGGCGACGAGTATGGCTTTGTACTATTTGGGCTGACCGGGCTCGGGGTAATTATTGTATTTACAGGTCTTACCTATGTTTTTTAATGTTCGTCCATAACATTGGACCTATAGTGAAAGCAGCTCACTGAAGGAATGCCATATATTGTCGCTTACAGCATCAATAGCTTTGTTTCCGTCAATTATTCTCACCTCTTCTCTATTTGTCAATTTCTCAAATGCAGTAAAATAGTTTGCTCTCACCTTTCTCAATATATCAGAGGTTTCATACAATTCGGGTGTTTCCCTGTTGTCGTTTATCCGCTGCATACATACCTCGGGGGGTACGTCTACAAAGATATTGAGGTGAGGTCGCAAAATTTGCGCACACATTTCGTTGCAGGCTATCACCCAATCCATATCCATATATACACTATGATAGGCATAGGATGAAAAATAATACCTATCGGAGATTACGGTGTAGCCTTCTTCCATTTTCTTCAGGATTCCATCCTGAGTGTTCAGTAAATGATCGAGCCTGTCGGCCAGAAACAAGCCGGCTATTGCCTTTTGGTCTATACTTATTTCCCCTTTAAGTATACTACGCAGCAGCTTACCTATATGCCCATTGGTAGGCTCGAATGTAAGATGTACTTTGTGACCTTCCTCTGTAAGACGCTGCGCCAGCATAGCTGCCTGCGTGCTTTTGCCACTTCCATCAGTTCCTTCTATTGCAATAAATAGATTCTTACTCATTATACTATTCAAGTTAGCAATTACATTTTATTCAATCTCTTTTGAGCAGTGAATACTTTATCTCAGTGGCACGAACAGGACCAAAAAATAAAGCAAGTAAACGGTATCCCAGATTTCCCTTTACCGGAACCGGCCAATAAACCTTTTTGGCAAATTCGAGGTATTCTATCGCAATATTAGGCTCTGAGTGCCTGAGCATTTTCCAGTAATTGAAGAGAAAAGTACTCAATGCGATAAAACAATCGTCTTCTTCCAAGGAATATTTTTTCAGGTCAGCGAAAATTCGTTTTCTGAGTTGCAAAATCTGGCGCCACTTTTCAGCGGCATTTCCCGGGTCCCCCACTCTGGCATCCAGCGAGTGTTTTCTTATGTATACACTTGTTCTGTCATCTATACCGATAATCCGGAGCCCGTTAAAAATACTCCTTACAAACAATTCCACGTCCTGATTGATCATCATGTGCTCATCGTGCCCCCTGCGTCTGAGCAGAAAATCCTTTCGCCACACTATGCAATTGGCAGGGAGATAGCTTCCACCTAAGTAGTTGACCAGATGCTCCCTGGCATATCGGGTACTGTCGGTGTACATAGGATACTTGTGCTTAAACTGAATCTGGTCTTTGCTGAAGGGCCCATCGGACTGGAAATAGTCGTAGGTACCATAGCAGGCGTCTGTATCTGCATGGTTCTCAAGATAGGCTATTTTGGCACCAAAAAACTGCTCCCCTACGAGGTCATCAGAGTCGAGGTAACAAATGTATTTTCCGGTAGCCGCAGCCAAACCGGTATTGCGCGCTGCAGGCGTGCCCTTGCCGGCATTCTTCAGCAGCCTCACCTCAGGGTAATACTTGTTTATGAGATTTGCAGTATTGTCTGTGGAGCCATCATCAATAACAATTACTTCCAATGTCACACCCGGATGCAAGTGCGCTGTAAGCGAATCGAGTGTGAATTTTATTAATCCCTCCCGATTATATGTAGGTATGATAACTGATAACATAACAAAGTGATATTGAAACAAATTCCATATTTACTATCACAAATAAGCAGCGTAGAAAATACTACTGCACCCAACAAATGTACGGTAAGCAAGAAGAATATTACAAGGAAGTACAAGGTTTTGTATTAGTTACAATTCGTATTATCTTTAGCAGCAACCCGTGCAAAAAGACGCTATGAAAATTATCGACTAACTACATATATCCACTATGCATACAAACTCCAAAGCACTAAGTGTACTGATAGTAGATGACGAGAAAGATGCGTGTGAAAATTTGAAATACATTTTATCGGAATATATTGAAGAACCCATAAGCGTAATGGGAGTTGCGAACAGCACCAGGGAAGCCGAAGATCTGATAAACAAAAAGCGTCCGGATGCGATATTTCTAGACATAGAAATGCCCAAAGAAAATGCATTCGAATTTCTGGAGCGTGTATCTCCCGTGAATTTCGAGATAGTATTTGTGACTGCATACGACGATTATGCAATAAGGGCATTCAAGCTCAATGCGGTTGACTACATCCTGAAACCGATAAGCATTCCGGAACTGAGCAACGCCGTAAAAAGACTGTCAGAAAGGGTATCTTACAAAAAACTAATTCAGAAGCCGTCGGAAACCTACAATGATATAGGGAGACAGATAAACAACAGGTCGAAAGCACTGAAAATTACGCTCAGGGAAACGAACACCATTGAAATAGTGGAGTTCAAGCATATTCTCTTCCTGGAGGCACACGGAAGCTATAGCAGGGTTATCTTTCTGAAAAATGATGTTTCTAAAGAAAAAATTATGAGTGTTTCCTTATCTGACTATGAAGAACTGCTACCCCCAGATATGTTTTACAGAATACACAAATCTTATCTTATAAACCGGCTGCATGTAAATAACATAATAAGAGATGATATCGGACAAGTAGTAGTAAATAATGAATTCACCCTGCCGGTAAGCAGACGCCGGCTGGCAACACTTATAGATTTTCTGAAAAACAATGATTAAACCAAAGAACAGGTCATTGTTGTTTCTGCTGATAGCGATGATAACACTATGCCGAACAGAGCATGTGTTTGGTCAGGATTTCCCGATGCTTCACTTCACCAGCGACAACGGTCTGCCCGGCAACACTGTGTATCAGGTATACAGAGACAGCAAGGGTTTCCTGTGGTTTGGCACTGACAAAGGCGTAGCGCGGTACAATGGCATAAAATTTGATGTCTACACTACCTTCAACGGGCTACCAGACAATGAAGTATTTCTTTTCAGCGAAGATCTGTATGGCAGGCTGTGGTTAGTATCGTTCAACGGGGAACTCTGTTATTATAAGAATGACACCTTTCATACTGCCCGAAATACTCCGTTATTAAAATTGCCCTTTCAATTGCCCAGGGTGAAATTCATAACACCACAAAAAGACAGCAGTGTTATCATCACCCTGAATAACTACACGAAATTCCTAAACATTACAGCCAATAAATGCCATTTAGTAGACATTAAAAAAGTGTACCAACCCTCAAAATACGGGGGATTAATATACCGCAAAAAAGAGTCGCACAACCGGTATAAACTAACGTTTGCTAATAAGGCTATATTGGTAGATACACTTATGGACATAAAACAACAATTTGATGTAGATACCTTCAGAATGGATACGGGTGGAAATGCTCAAATGTTTACATCCTGCCAGAATCAGGACTATCTCTTTAATAAACAGAATATATACACCGCAGGCATGAGTTATGTAGCAAAGTTCCCTGCAGACTTCCACAAAAAAAACTACCTGAACCGAATTTTCCTGTGCAATGAATATCGGTTTTTTGCCACGACCAATGGGCTTTATATTAATGACACTATGCACCTGCTTAAAGAACAAAATGTATCATCGGTATCAAATGACCGGTATGGCAACTACTGGATAAGCACGCTGAATGATGGTGTATTTGTATTGATGAATGATTTTAAAAAAACGGGTTTATCTAAAGGGCTCTATAATGGACAGGTAAAGTACTCATTCGCACATAAGGGACAGTTATTTTATGGTCTTTCTAATGGCAACTTTTATGGCTTCAATAATAGTGCCCAGAAATGTTTGATAAATGTAGCGGAAATAAAAAAACAGAACTATCTAACCAATTCCACACACAACTTTTATTTAGACAGCAATTACAGGTATTTCAGTATTGTAGGGCAGGACCTGATGTGCAACCGGAATATACATGCAGATAAGACTACTTATAAATACATAGATGCTGCCACCGGCACAAAAGCTATTTTTTATCTTAACAACAATCTGTACCTAAGAAAGTCTGACGCTATAATAAAAATGCGCCTGGACTCGATGCAACAAACAACAGCTTACCAGCTAAAAATAGGCATCAACCATAGTGATGATAGAATAACGTGGATGACAAAAGATAATGCAGACAACCTTTGGTATGCGACTGCCAAGGGACTGTATACAATTACTGATACAGGTAGTGTGACAGAACAAAAGGGATTCAGCAATAGCTCCATGAAAGTATTCGAATTTATAGGCGATGACATGGTGGGGTATAACAATGACAATCTGCTGCTGGTATTCAGGAACTGGAAAACGAAGATGACCGTGGATACCATAAGTCTGGATGACTGTATATGGGACCGGCTATACAAAATAGATGAAGGGCATATACTCATCAGCAACAATAATCTGTACAGGCTGCTGACGGTATCTACAGACAGAGGCAACAGACAGTATAAACTATCCGTAATTGATAACCCTTTCATACCGCTGCAAGCTAACGCTGTAGCCACCGATGGCAGTGTATGCTATTTTATGAAGGATGGGATGATTACACGATTTGATAAGGAATGTCTGATAGCCAAACAGCCGCCACCCAAACTGTATTTCACAGAATTGCGGTCTGGCACCCGCAGCTACCAGATAGGCGACAGGCTGGTGATACCGTTTGGCGAATCGGGGAATATGACTATATCTTTTGCAACTGTATCTTTTCCGGGTAACAAGGTGACGTATCAGTATTCCATATCTAAAAGCGATGATGAGCACTGGGCCGACATAAAGGGCGAGGACATTAACCTTGTACATTCGGGGTATGGTAAGTACACTATAAAAATACGGGCAAAAACTACATCGAGCGAGTTCAGCAGGCCGGTAGAATTCGGGCTGCGCATTACCCGCCCCTTCTGGACCCGGTGGTGGTTTGTGCTGCTGACAATAACAGGAATAATATATGCAATAGTGTTTGTGAGCAGAAAACGGCTGAAATATATTCTCAATAAAAAAGATAAGGAGCATGAAATGAAAGTAAGGTTTATGAAATCGGAATACAAGGCGCTGAATGCACTGATGAACCCACACTTCGTTTTCAATACGCTGAACAATGTGCAGGGGCTGATAAACAAAAACGACAAGCTGGCTGCCAATGAATATATAAGGGTAATAGCTGATCTGGTGCGGCAAAACATGCACAACATATCGAAAGAGCTGATACCGCTGCAAAAAGAAATAGACCTGGTCAGCAACTATCTTCTATTGGAGAAACTGCGGTTTAAAGAAAAACTCAATTATAACATCATTATAGACAAAGGGCTGGACCTCTCTGAAATTATGATACCGCCGCTGCTGATACAGCCACTGGTGGAGAACTCTATAAAACATGGCATATTGCCGCTGGAAGGGAGAGAGGGACACATATACCTGAACATCTTTGAGCGGAAGGGCAGCCTGTGTATAGAGGTAAAGGATAACGGAGTGGGGCTGAACTATAAAAAGAATGAAAAGCTATCGAAACATGAGTCGTTCGGGCTGGAGAATATAAAGAAACGGATAGAACAACTGAGCATTATACAGAACAAGACCATCACCTTTGATATAAAAGAACGGACCAATGATACAGGCAGTTTTCACTGGACAGTGGTGTCTATAGTGATACCGCTGGATGAGTAGTTTTTTTGATTTTACCGCAGACCTGCCTACCGCAGGCAGGGGCGCGAAGACGCGGAGGTAGTTTTAAAGGGGGCGGAGGAATTTTATAGCTGTATAGGCATCGTGTACACGCCCCCTACCCTTCATTCATGTATACCCGTTTTACCCGCTGGGAGATGCCGGTCATGATTTCGTAGGAGATGGTGCCTGCCCATGCGGCAAGCTGTGTAACCGGCAGACCAGGCCCAAAAACTATTGCCTCGCCGCCCTCTGCTACGCCGGGGATAGCTGTGATGTCTACCATACACATGTCCATACAAATAGAACCTACAGTGGGGGCTTTGCTGCCATTGATAAGTACATAAGCCTTGCCATTGCCCATGGTGCGGGGGTAGCCATCGGCATAACCTATGCAGATGGTGGCTATGCGCATATTGTGCGGTGCTATGGTATGATGTCCGTAGCCTATGTTTTCACCGGCGGCAACATCGCGCACCTGTGCTATGCTGGTTCTCAGGGCACTTATCTGCTGCAACTTACCGGCAAGGGTGGCACTGCTATCTACTCCATAAAGACCGAGACCAAGGCGCACCATGTCGTAGTGCAAAAGCTTGTGGCGGGCAATGGCTGCAGAGTTGCAGAGGTGCAATAAGGGTCTGTAAGAGAGGTGCTGCAATATGCTGCTGCTCATGACATCGAAGCGGGCTGCCTGCTGAGCAGAGTAGCTGTCTTCGGCGGCATCATCGCTGGCGGCTAGGTGGCTGAAAATACTGGCTATGTGTATAGTGGAGTTTGCTTCTATCTGCTTAGTAAGCTCGTGGATATCATCGGGGTTGAAGCCCAGCCGGTGCATGCCGGTATCGAGCTTGATGTGTACCGGGTAGGCAGTAACCTGCAGTGTAGCTGCTATGGCTGTAAATGCAGCGAAGGAACGGAAGTTATACAACTCCGGCTCCAGTTTCCAGGCTATCATTCTGTCGAATGAAGTAGCATCGGGGCTCATTACCATTATAGGTAGTTTTATACCTGCCTTGCGCAGCGCTACGCCTTCATCGGTATAGGCAACAGCCAGATAATCTACACCTGCATACTGCAGCAGATTGGCTATCTCGAAGCTGCCACTGCCATAGGCAAAGGCTTTGACCATAGCCATGGTTTTGACACCCGGAGCGAGCAGGGATCTGAATACATCCAGATTCTCCTTCAGTGCACGGAGGTCTATAGTCATTACAGTCTGGTGTACCTTCTGCTCCAGTAGCAATCCTATCTTCTCAAAAGCAAAAATACGTGCGCCCTTGAGCAGTATAGCTTCGGAGCCGAAGGACAACAGATGGATTTTTTTCAGAAAGAGCTCTGTAGATTTATAGAATATACTTTGCAGCCCCTTGTGCTTTTTGAATAAATCTCTGTGCTTGTACAGGGCAGGGCCAATGCCTATAAACCGCTGTATGTTTCTGCGGCTGATGTAAGTAGCTACCTCCTGGTACAAATCCTGCTCCGGCTTGCCGGGCTGCAGTATGTCGGACATAATAACAGTGTGGCGGCTGTGCTGTTTTTGTTGCTCCAGAAAGTTGAGCGCCAGTTGCAGGGAGGTTAGATCAGAGTTGTATGTATCATTGATAATGGTGCAATCGTTGACACCCTGCCTCATTTCCATGCGCATAGAAACTTGTTGCAGCAATGGCATACGGGCTTCGGCCTTCTCCTGACTTACCCCTAATAACAACATAATGCACCAGCAATGAATGGCGTTTTCTATTGAGGCATCGTCTGAAAAAGGGATGGAGATGTGTATTTCCTTACCCTTGTATAAGGCATTGATATTTGTTTTGCCCGCCACAGTCTGCTTTTGGGTGATGCGCAAAGTAGCCTCATGCGTGGCCGACCAAGTGAATACCTGCAAGGGTGCTTTGCTACCCCGGCTTTGCATCATCTGTTGCACACATTCGTTCAACAAGGCATCATCGGTGCAATAGACCAGTTGGTGCGCATGGCGGAATAAAAGTAGTTTTTCATTGATTTTTTGTTTGTTATCGGCAAAACCCTCGCTATGCGCAGCACCTATATTGGTAAACAAACCAATAGTGGGCTGAATGACCGGTTCGAGCTTTTGCATTTCGCCGGGCTGAGAAATACCTGCCTCAAACACTGCCAGCTTATGCTCGTCTGCCATTTGCCACACCGATAGGGGTACTCCTATCTGAGAATTGTAGCTTTTGGGGCTGCGTACTGTATTATAATCAGTACCCAGCAACTGCGACAGCCATTCTTTCACTACGGTTTTACCATTGCTGCCCGTGATACCAATGACCGGAATATGGAATTGCGAACGGTGGGCAGCCGCTATCTGCTGCAGTGCCTCCAAGGTATCGGGCACAAAAAGGATGTTGGAATCGGCCAAAACAGGAATTGGAGCGCGGCGGGAAACCAAAAAATTCCGCACACCGGCATCCCAGGCAGCCTGCATATAGTTATGCCCATCTCGCAGGGGTGTTTTGAGCGCTACGAATAGTGCAGCAACCGGTTGCTGTATATTGCGGGTGTCTATAGCAAGTTCGGTAATTGACGGATTGTTTTTGCTATAAAACACCCATTCGCCTGTGCACCAATTTTTTATCTGCTCTACGCTGGCCATAAAATATGGGCAAATATATATACATCGGTGGAGTGTAGCAGCATAGTGGAGATGGAAACGACAGGAAAAGGCAAAGAAAATCCACTTTCATTGAAACAATTACCGACCGGTTTTTTCGTTATTAACGATGGAAAGAATCCCGAATCGCATTAACACTAATTCTATTGTTAAAATGTTGATAAATAAACTGATTGTTTCAAAATGGCTTACTTATATTTGTCAGGTTGGTATTAGTAATTTATTTATCTTTTTGAAGGAGAATATTAACCCAACTAAAATAATATTTGCCAATGTCTTGTATAGAAGGAATAATTGGCTTAATTTGCTGTCATAATTTTTTATACTGATTTATAAAAGACCAAAAGATGAAGAAATTATTACTTGGTGTTGGTGTAGCGGTGTTGTTTTCGATTTCTTCGAAAGCTCAGGATGTACACTTTACCCAATATTTCACATCGCCGTTGACATTAAACCCTGCCATGACAGGATTGGTGGCTGACGACCTTCGTATCTCGGGAAATTACCGTTCTCAGTGGGCTTCTGTCTCCCCTAATCCATACGTTACCGGTACTATATCTTTAGATTTAGCTACCCTGAAAGGAAAATTGCCGGAAGGTGACGCTCTGGGACTTGGTTTTTTGGGACTGTATGACAAAGCTGGCTCGGGTGGGTTTACCAATACAACGGTGGGACTGTCGATGAGTTATCATAAGGCATTTGGGCGCGACAGGTTGCAGCACATATCGTTTGGATTGCAGGGTATGCTGGTTCAGAAAAACCTGAACTTCGCCAAGCTGACATTTGAAGATATGTATGACAATGGCAATGGCACACTCGCTTATCCTACTCAGGAGGTGTTTAACAATGCGGATCTTACCTATCCCGACTTCAATTTAGGTGTTATGTATTCGGGTGTGGTTGCAGATCATGCTACTTTCTACCTTGGTTACTCTAATTACCACCTTACACGTCCCGTAGAGACATTCCTTAATGCAGATTCTAACCAAATACACTCTCGTCACACAGGCTACATAGGTGGTTCTTTTGATATGAACCCTAATACTGTGCTGTATGCAAGTGGTCTTTATCAGGCTCAGGCAGCAGCTCAGGAGTTTGTACTGGGAGCAGCGGTAGGTTTCGTACTCAATCCGGGTCATGACGAAGAGTATCAGAAAAACACCATATTCTATCTGGGAGGCTGGTACCGTTATCAGGATGCATTGGCTCCCTATATAGGTATAGAGTGGTCTAAAATGCGCCTTGGAGTGAGTTATGACATCAACATTTCTAGCTTTACCCCAGCGACCCGCAGTGTAGGCGCCTACGAAATATCTCTGATTTACTTCGGCCGTATCAACAAACGCGAGCGCAACCCGAACTACAACTGGTCTTGCCCTAAGCTTTATTAATATTGACCTGAACACATAAACATATTGAAACCGGCTTCACTGAGCCGGTTTTTTGTTTCTAAACACTATCAAAAATGAAACAGCTACTCCCTTGTTTTTGTTCTTTGCTTTTGTTTACCGGCAATAGTTCGGGACAATTTCTGCGATTTTCACAATACATGGCAGCACCAATGACGCTAAACCCTGCCATGACCGGGCTGGGAACTGAGGATTACCGGATAACATCGAACCACCGCTCACAATGGTCGTCAATATCACCAATGCCCTATCAGACAAGCACAATGTCTGTAGATATAAATACTCTGAAAAATAAACTGCCAAAAGGTGATGCGCTGGGTGTGGGTGTTATAGGGCTATTTGACCGGTCAGGTTCCGGTGGCGTTTTAAATAAAACAGGCGGGCTGTCCTTAGCCTATCATAAAACATTGGGTAAAGACAGCAATAACCATATATCCATAGGCGCACAGGGAATGTGGGTACATAAGAACATTGATTATGCCCGACTCACCTATGAAGACATTCATAACAATGGAAATGGAACCTTAGCTTACCCCTTTAGTGTGTTTACCGAAAAAGAAACCATGTCGTACTTTACCTACAACGTTGGCGCGATGTATTCGGGTAAACTTGGCAAACAATCTTCTCTATACTTGGGCTATTCGTTGTATTATGTTAATCGCCCGATAGAATACTATTTACAATCAATCTCCCAGGTTATTTATACAAAACATTCGATTTATGGCGGCACTACGCATCATATAAGCAACAATGTAGTGTTGAATACCAGTGGGCTTTTTCTTTACCATGGAGCTGCAATGGAACTGGCCGCAGGGTCGACAGTAGGTGTAGTTTTAAATCCCCGGCGAACTATAGCACATAACAAAACAATTCTGTACATGGGTGGTTGGTACCGCTATCAGGATGCTCTGGTACCCTATGTGGGTTTTGAACGCAGAAAGGTAAGATGGGGTTTTAGTTACGACATCAATATATCAGATTTCACGCCTGCAGCCCGAAGCGTGGGGGCCTATGAGGTTTCACTGAGTTTCAACGGGCAATTGAGCAGAAAGGCGCGCAACGCAGACAATAGCGTTTATGCACCTGTGCTTTACTGATGACAGGTTAACTCATTTGCTTTCAAGCAATCGTTTTCAGTATGCAAGATTTTAACAATCCTCCTCGCAATTTTTCCACTAAATTTATAGCAGAAAATGAATTATGAGGATACAACGTGCCGCTCCTGTAAATGAGTTTCTGGCAAAACTGATTTTTCTGGCATTGCCTACTATGATAGTGGGTTATTTTCTGTTGCAAAATGTAAACGAATATTACTCTATCCTTCGCAATGATGCCGTTCGCCAGACACTCTACTTTGGTACGGGCATGGGGTTGTCAGCATTGTTTTATTCCTTCCGGTTTCGGTTTCTGCCCACGTTTGCATTGCTTATATTCGGTCTGTATGTGCTATACCTGGGGCTGGACAAGTATGAGAGCGGAGAGTTTGATGCTTTTTTTATTGCCCGGCAATTTCAGGTGGCTGCTATATTGTTTTGCAGTGGCTGGCTTATGGGTTGGGGATTCCTGCGCATGCGCTACTGGTCGGTGCTGGTAGCAGCGGCTACACTGGTGGGTTGTGTGCTAGTGATAGCAAAGGGGAATGTAGCAACGGTACAGGGGTTGCTGATGTCTTTTGCACCAGCGCTGCTGTATGGTGTGTATATCATCTTCACCGCAGAGCAGATATACAATTACAAAGACAAATCGCAAAGGTTCTGGTGGTTTCTTATCAGACGACTATCGGCTTTTCTTATCATCGCTATCGGCTTTCTGGGGAGTATCATCTACTGGCGCAGGGCTGAGATAAAGGAAACAGTAGACAACTATGGCGGCAAGGGTAAGGAAGGGCAAAACAGCATGCTCAAAAAGAACAAGGACAACAGCTTTGACCTTAAAGACTACTCCAGACTGAGTGGCGCACTGGGCAGGAGCAATGAGCTGCTGTTCTGTGCACACATCGACAACTTTTTCCCCAACTCAGATATACCTAACCCTCTTTATCTGACGGCATTTTACTTCACAAAATTTGACACGGCTACTGAGACTTTTGAGCGGGATTCCACTATTCCATTTAACGACCTTTTCGAGCCAGATCCATCGAAGATACCGCTGTTCAATACACAATCAGACTCGTCTGTGATACGCAACAGTATGGGTGAAAAGCTGCGCCAGACAGTAGAAGTAGAGATTTACAGCAAAAACCTGAGTGCCAATACTTACCTGGCACCCAATGTGGGCTACTTTGTGCAGCCGATAACTATAGAGAAAGAATTCAGGAATCAATTCAGGTCGGCATTCCGCGCCAAGAGCTATGTATCGGCACTCAACAGTGCTTACTTTATTTATAACGTTCAGAACCCGGAGATAAAGAAGTTTCAGGAGATGCGTTTTGAGGTACTGAGAAAAGTAAAAGGCTACGAAGGAATGGATGAGCGGTTTATGAAGTACTATACCTACATGCCCTCCAATCCCAAGTTTGGCTCTATAAGCGCTCTGGCACATAACATAACAGACAGCGCACAAACACCAGTGGATAAAGTGCTGGCTATCCGCGACTACTTCCTGTCGAAAGATGAACATGGCAAGCGGCTGTATCAGTACACGGACAATCCCGGCATACCGGACCTGCCCAATGCATCGAAGCTGATGTATTTTCTGAATGAAAACCACAAAGGGTACTGCGCTTACTATGCAGGCGCTACCCTGTTTATGCTTCGTTCTCTGGGAATACCGTCGCGTATTGCAGTAGGATTCCTTACCGAGGAGCGCAGCGATAAAAACAAAGGCTGGTATTGGTACTATGCCAATCAGGCACATGCATGGGTGCAGGTGTACTTCCCGGGTTACGGCTGGCTCGACTTTGACACTACTGTAGGGAATGACAATGAGAACCGCCCTACCCCACAGCCCGATGGCACACCACCTATGCAGCCACCCAAGGCATGGTTTGCGGCAGAAGGCATAGTGGTAGATATAGATACGCTGAAGAAAACCCTGCTGATTAATGTGAAACAATTTGTGTTTCATGATGTGGACTACAAGCCTGCACAGCCCACCAGCATGACCATGGACATGAAAGTGGCAGTGATATACAGAGACAGTATAGCCATACCTCTATCCGGCATACAAAAGGGAGATGCAGGCACCGCCGTGTCATACTCTGAAACCATGAAGAAACTGGGGCCTGCCACCGGAGAAAGCACTGTGAGTGTACTGAAACGTTTTCCTGAAGCAATACCTGCAGATGAGATATACCTGAAGAGAAACGACATAGCCCCACCTAAAGAAAAGCCACCGGTAAATGAAAAAGACCAGGCGATGCCTGTGAAGCAAATATTGTGGACCGCCATTGCAATTGCAGGTAGTATCTTATTGCTACTGCTGCTATTGCCGGGAGTGGTATTGAGGTATTATCTGCTGAGATATAGAAATGCCGATGCCAATGGAGACAAGCCCTACTGGGCATTCAGAGCAGCAACCTACTACCTGCATATGTGTGGTATGGTGCGTGGTACTGCCACCCCGATGCAGTATGCCCGCGATGTGGTAGACCCACAATTTGGCACAGGGTTTGCAGGGTTTATGAATATCTACCTGAAAAAGAAATATGCCAAACAATCGCTGACAGCCGGTGAACAGGAAAAAGTAAATTCATTCCTGCAGCCGTTCCTGAATGAGCTGAGAAATAAGATAAAATTCTCCACACGTCTCAGCGGCTTCCTGAATCCCGTAAGGTGTGCGTCTTTCTTTGTAATGCCTGAAGATGAAAATGTATGATTATGAAAAGAGTGTTTAAGTTTTTTGCAGGCTTACTGATGCTGCTTAGTAATGCCCCGGCCAAGGCACAACCCGTATATGCCGACAACTGCCTGCTATGGCAGATAAGCGGGAAGGGACTGACAAAACCGTCATACTTGTTTGGCACGATACACCTCATTTGCCCTACTGATTTTTTCTGGACTGAAACCATGAGAAAATCGCTGGACAAAAGTGATAAGCTGTGCCTGGAAATGGACATGGACGATATGAATGTAATGATGACTGCTGCAGCCGGTTTTATGGACAAGAGTGGCAAGAAATTGCATGAATACTTCACACCAGAGCAATACACGCTGCTGAGTAATTATGTGAAGGACAGTCTGGGAATGAACATAGCCAGCTTCGAGATGATGAAGCCGATAGCGCTGCAATCGCTGATGGCTATACGCAGCACCAGCTGCGATGATGCTATATCTTATGAAGATACAATCATGAAAGTGGCTGTAAATCAGAAGAAAGAAGTAATGGGCCTGGAAACCCCCGAGGAGCAGATAACCGCGCTGGAAAGTATACCGGTAGACAGCGTGATAAGCGGACTGATGGATGCGATAGAGAACAAGAATGATGACAAGAAAGAATATGCCGAAATGGTAGCAGCATACAAGATACAGGACATAACGAAACTGCACAGCATGATAGTACAGTCGGAAGAGTATGGGGACCTGACTAATACACTGATAGATGTCCGGAACAAAAAATGGATAGACCGGATGAGTGGCATGATGAACAAATCGTCTGTGTTTTTTGCGGTAGGTGCAGGGCACCTGTGGGGTGATAGCGGGGTGATAAAACTACTGAGGGCGCAGGGCTATAAAGTAGAGCCGAAATATTAATTACAAAACAGCAAGGTGACAATTGCTAGTAGCATGCACCTAATAAAAAAGTTATAAAATTGTTTATTCAATTATCAAGCATTTACTAAATTCGCAACTAAAGATTCAACAAAGATCGATTATTCTATGATCAGGTATGTGGCATTATTGCGGGGAATTAACGTAGCCGGCCACAAAGTGGTGAGTATGGAAGATTTGCGTGCGCACTTTGCGATGCCGGGTATAGAAAACATAGTTACTTATATACAGAGCGGTAATGTACTATTTGACAGTGACGAGACAAATGAAACACTGCTGCACCAGCAGATAACGACACAACTGGAAAAGAAACTAGGATACAATGTGCCTGTGGTTATAAGGATGATACTTGACCTGAAAAAAGTGATAAAAAACAACCCTTTTGGCGATATAAAGACTGAAGAAAAGAGCAGGCTATATGTTACCTTCCTTTCTGAAGTACCTTCTTTTGATGTGCGGGGCTCGCTGGGTGTGTACTCTAATGATGCCGAATATGCCAGAGTAGTGAATCGGGAAGTATATATATACAGCCCAAACTACGGCAAAACCTGCTTTTCCAACACATTCATAGAGAAGAAACTACGTGTGTCTGCTACTACCCGCAACTGGGCAACAATCCATAAGTTGGTAGAATTGTAAAACAGCGGTTACCATTCACCGACCAATACACCACATTCACCGCCCGTCATCAATTTCTTACCTATTATCACTTTAGCACGATATTTGCAGTAGTTACTTTTGTGTTCATTAATTAGCAATATTATGAGCAAAAGCAACTGGAGTTCTGATCAGCAAGGTGGATTTAAAGAAGGCAATCCTGCCAACAGGATATTTTTTGGTATTGCAGTGGCACTGTTAGGTGTGTTGCTGTTGCTGAAAACTATAGGATATCTGCCGTTCTCCCTTCATCTGTCATGGCCCATTATTCTTATCGTTATAGGTGCTTTAATCGGTTTTAAGAACGGGTTCAGGAACAACTCCTGGTGGATTCTTATCACTATAGGCGTAGCACACCTGATACCACAGTTCAAAATCAACGGAACCTCATCAAAACACCTGATATGGCCACTGGTAGTGGTAATAGCGGGTATCATGATAGCATTCCGCCCACGCAGAAAGAGATGTATGCCAACCGCCTACAACAATGCCAGGATAACGCCGGACAGTCAGGTATTTATAGATGTAACCTTTGGAGCCCGGAAGGAGTTTATTACTGCCAAGGATTTTAAAGGTGGTGTAGTCTCTGTAACCTTTGGTGGCAGCGAGCTCAACCTTACTCAGGCCGACTTTGCCGAGGAATCTGTAATACTGGACTGCAGAGTATCGTTTGGCGGGGTAGAGCTGATAATACCATCGAACTGGGATGTGCAGAATGATATACGACCCACATTTGGTGCTGTAGAAGATGAGCGGGTAATACGCACAAACCCTACCGGAGAAGTAAGGAAAAAACTAATACTACAGGGTAGCTGCACCTTTGGCGGCATTGAAATAAAATCTTACTAAGCATCTATTTTTCACTATCAACAACACACATATATATGAAGTCATTTACTGCACAAATCGTTTACCGGATAGAATGCAACGGACTGCATACCGACCAGTATGAAGAACAGTGGCGACTGGTGTTTGCAGAAGACGAGCAGAATGCACTTGCGGAAGCGAGGGTGGCTGGCCTGGGCGAAGAAACAACTTTTATAGACCGCCATGGACGTACTATCTGCTGGCGCATGCTAGCAGTAAAAGACCTGCAACCGGTAGAACTGGTAAACGGTGGACTGCTGTTCTCAAAAGTACATGAGCCGGAGCTGGTAGCAGCACCCATCTGGGCTGCCTAATACTATTATCTTTCAGGCACTGGGGTTAGTCGGAGCGGCTGACCCTGGTGCCTGTGTGTTTATTGAACGGCCGTTGCAGCAAGGCCAAGTAACGAGATGACATGCCCCGATGTTCGACCCATTTCATGGATGATGTTTTCTATGCATATTTCACCCTTGAAACAGGCGACTAGTCGAATTCACGCCCTTTGGGCTTCCTTCTATTAATGACATTAGTACCGCCTATATACATTCACTTTCCACTACACCTCAGCAAAGCATATAATACCGTAACTTTGCACAGTTTTTTACAATGGTCAAGATCGGAAATATAGAGTTGGGGGAATTTCCCTTGTTGCTGGCACCTATGGAGGATGTGAGCGACCCGCCTTTTCGTGCGGTGTGCAAGGAGCATGGCGCAGACTTGATGTATACTGAGTTCATATCGTCGGAAGGACTGATAAGGGATGCTATAAAAAGCAGGCAGAAGCTGGATATTTTCGACTATGAAAAGCCGGTGGGCATACAGATATTTGGTGGCGATGAAGACGCATTGGCTATGTCGGCCAAAATAGTTGATGCCACCAATCCTGATTTGCTGGACATCAACTTTGGGTGCCCTGTAAAAAAAGTAGTGTGCAAGGGAGCGGGTGCCGCAGTGCTAAAGGATATAGACCTGATGGTGCGCCTTACGAAAGCCTGTATCCGCGAAACCAGCCTGCCGGTAACCATAAAGACCCGCCTGGGCTGGGACAACGATACACGCAATATAGAAGAAGTAGCAGAACGAATGCAAGACATAGGCGTAAAGGCTATATCTATACACGGGCGCACCCGTATGCAGCTATACAAGGGCGATGCCGACTGGACACTGATAGGTAAGATAAAAAACAATCCACGTATACACATCCCCATCTTTGGGAATGGCGATATAGACACCCCGGAAAAGGCAGTGGAATATAAAAACAGATATGGCGTAGACGGTATCATGATAGGCAGGGCGGCTATAGGCTATCCATGGATATTCAGAGAGGTGAAACACTACATGGCAACCGGTGAAACGCTGCCACCACCCACCATAGCAGAGCGGCTGCACGCCTGCCGCAAACACCTGCATGGCTCTGTAAACTGGAAGGGAACCAAGATAGGCATTCTGGAAATGCGCCGGCACTATGCCAGCTATCTGAAAGGGCTATCGCATGTAAAAGAATACCGCACCCGACTGGTATCTACCGAAGACCTGAATGAAATAGAGGGGATACTAAATGAAGTGGAAGAACGGTTTACGCACGAAAGTATGACTGCATAACGTTCCCCCACCTTACTTTTTACTTCTTTTCCCTATTAACAATTTACCTCTTATACCTTTGCTTTCACCAGCTTGCTGTTAAACACCCAGGATACAGCCAGAATTACCAGAAATATCATTGGTCCTATGAACGGCGTGGCAGTAGCTACGTGAGACCATGTAGCTCCTATGAAGGTGATGGCAAGCCCGGCATAAGCCCACTCGCGCAAACGGGGAGAAACAGGCTGCAGCAGGCCTATAGCTCCCAGCAGCTTGGCGATACCCAGTATATACAACATGTATGCAGGGTAGCCCA
>JAIOYR010000020.1 GCA_021740995.1 Taibaiella sp. | reverse complement strand
GGCAGTACCTGTACCGGCTGTAGGTCCGCTACCCACTGCAGTGGTGCCTACAAATAACCGGTAATTGACGCCTGTTGCAGAGTTGCTCAGCCCTATAGCTACACCACTGCTTCCGGCGCAGTAGCTGCCGCCACCGGTCATGGTATAAGCTACCGGTGGGTTGTGAAGTACTACCGATGCCGATCCTGACATTGCTGAGCTACAGCCGGTTGTGGCATTAGTAGCTAAAACAGAGTAAGTGCCTGATGTATACATCATGCCGAAGTTGATGCCTGATGCTGTGCCACCTAAAGTGCCCATAACAATCGTGCCTAATCTTAAACTATAGTTCACACCTGTTTGAGACATATCTACACCCACATTTACACCAGTGCCACCCAGACAGGCATTACCTCCGCCAGTCACATTGTAAACTATGGGCAGTGCATTCATAACTACTACAGCAGTTCCTGTCATTGCTTTTATGCAAGAAGTAGTAGTATTTGTTGCAAGGATCGAGTATGTTCCTGCAACAGTCTGTAATCCAAAAGAAATTGCAGCTCCTGTGCCCGAAAGAGGACTGCCAACAGCAGTTCCACCACGATATAACTGATAGTTAATTCCTGCTTCTGAGCTACTCAAACCTACATTCACGCCACTGGCTCCGGCACAATATTCGCCGCCGCCGGTCATACTATAGGTCAACGGAAGTGGATTCATTATTACTATTGCATTGCTGGTCATTGGTCGGGTACAAGAAGTAACATTATTTGTAGCAAGGACAGTATAGGTACCTGCATTAGTAAATGTACCAAAGCTGATTGCTGAACCTGTACCTGCTACAGGACTTCCGGCGGTTGATGAACCGTTGTATATCTGGTAGGTTATTCCTGTATTTGAGTTGCTTAGTCCTATTGTAACGCCGGTACTACCTGCACAATAGCTGCCACCACCAGTTACAGTATGTGCGGTAGGGGCAGGGTTCATTATTACAATTGCCGAGTCGGACATTGAATTCGTACATGCAGTGACAGTATTCGTAGCAACTACAGTATATGTGCCAGCCAATGTTTGTGCGCCAAAGCTAACTGCTGAACCGGTACCTGCTACAGGGCTTCCCATAGTGGAAGCTCCATTGTATAGCTGGTAAGCTATGCCTGTCTGTGAGCCGCTAAGACCTACCGCCACGCCGCCGAAGTTTTCGCAATAAGTGCCGCCTCCTGTTACTGTCTGTACAGTAGGTAACGGATTGATTACTATGGTTGCTGTTCCGGTCATTGCATTGGTACAGGTGGTAATACTATTTGTTGCTAGTACGGAGTAAGTGCCGCTTGCAGTTTGACTGCCAAAGCTAATAGCAACTCCGGTGCCGGCTACCGGACTACCTTCCGCGCTTGCACCATTATAGAGTTGATAATTGATACCTGTATTAGAGAAGTCAAGTCCAATAGGAAGACCCGAGCCACCTGCGCAATAGCTGCCCCCACCGGTTATATTTTGTGGTGTTGGTAATGGGTCAACGACTATCGGTGTACTTCCAAACATATTGCTGGTACATGCTGTAACGGTATTTGTAGCCACGACAAAATAGGCACCTGCAGTTGTTATTAATCCAAAGCTGATTGCAGCTCCAGTGCCAATTACCGGGCTGCCTGATGCAGCAGCGCCATTGTACAGCTGGTAGCTGATGCCGCCAGATTCAGAGCCATTAAGACCTACCGCCACTCCGGTGCCACCTGCACAATAGTTTCCGCCGCCTGTTACTATAAATACTGTTGGTAGTGGATTTACTACGACAGTAGCTGATGCCGTCATGTCATTTACACAGCTGGTTGTAGTGTTTGTTGCGCGTACCGTATAGGTGCCGGCTGCTGTTTGCAACCCGAATGTGATAGCACTGCCGGTACCTGCTACAGCACTGCCTGTAGGTGATGCGTCATTATATAGTTGATAGTTGATGCCTGTAGCAGAGCCATTTAATCCGACATTTACGCCAGAGCCGCCGGTGCAGTAACTACCGCCACCGGTTACTGTCTGAACGGTTGGTAGCGGATTTATTACCACCACTGCACTTCCTGTCATGTTGCTGGTGCATGATGTTGAAGCATTTGTAGCAACAACTGTATAGGTGCCGGCGGCAGTCTGACTGCCGAAACTTATTGCAGCCCCTGTTCCGGCAACTGGACTTCCAGCTGCACTAGCGCCATTATATAATTGATAATTAATTCCGGTTGCAGAGGACGACAGACCTACAGTCACGCCGCTGCCACCTGCACAATAATTGCCACCACCTGTAACACTATGGATTGCGGGAAGTGGATTAATTACTACTGTCGCACTTCCGGTCATATTTTTAGTACATGCTGTTACAGTATTTGTTGCAACTACTGTAAATGTAGCAGCAGCTGTCTGGCTGCCAAAGCTGATAGCTGATCCTGTACCCGCAACCGGGCTGCCTACGACAGCGGCACCATTATATAGCTGATACCTGATTCCGCTGTTAGAACCGGCAAGACCCACTGCAACTCCCGACCCACCTGAACAATAATTACCTCCACCGGTTACGCTATAAGCTATCGGTGCAGCATTAATTGTTACAGTAGCACTGCCCGACATTCCGTTAGTACAAGCAGTTGAAGAATTTGTAGCGAATACTGTGTATACACCCGTAACGGTTTGGGAACCAAAACTTATAGCGCTTCCGGTACCTGATAAAGCACTTCCTGAGGTTGCAGCACCATTATATAGCTGATAAATTATGCCACTTGTAGAGTTTGACAACCCTACTGTTACGCCACCTGTACCTTCGCAAGCGGTACCACCGCCCGTAACTGTATACGTTGTTGGCAGTGCATTAATTACTACAGTAGCACTGCCGCTCATATTATTTGTGCAGCCGGTAGCCACATTTGTAGCCACTACTGTATAAACGCCTGCTCCGGTAATGAAACCAAAATCAAGCGCAGAAGAGGATCCATTTACAGGTGATCCCACGGCTGTAGCTCCATTGTATAATTGGTAGTTGATACCAGTTAATGACCAATCAAGTCCTATATGTACACCTAAGCCACCTGAGCAATAGTTGCCCCCGCCTGTTACATTGACAACACCAGGTAACGGATTGATACTTACCGTAACTGAGCCGGTCATGTTATTGATACATGACGTACTAATTGTTGTTGCTCTGACAGTGTAGCTTCCTACTGTGCTATGCATACCAAAACTGATAGCACTACCAGACCCTGTCACAGGGCTTCCTACAGTCGAAGATCCAAGATACAATTGATAGTTGATACCACTTTCAGACGAATTCAGTCCTATCGCTACTCCCGTTCCGCCGGAGCAATAGCTTCCACCTCCACTTACTGTCTGTGCTGTTGGCAGTGCATTTACTACCACTACTGCGCTTCCTGTCATATTACTGGTGCAGGATGTGGTTGCATTAACTGCCATAACAGTATAAGTTCCGGCAGTAGTCTGATTGCCAAAACTGATTGCTGAACCTGTACCTGCTACAGGGCTGCCGGTTGCAGAAGCACCGTTATATAATTGATAATTAATTCCTGTATTTGAATTGGATAAACCAACAGCAACTCCGGTGCCGCCGGAGCAATAGTTGCCACCACCGGTTGCACTATATACTGTAGGCAACGATTGTATACCTATCGTTGCACTGCTTGTCATTGCTGCGGTACATGACGTTGAAGTATTGGTAGCAAGAACAGTATATGTAGCGGCCGCGGTGTGCGTACCAAAACTTATTGCAGACCCTGTACCTGAAACAGGACTTCCTATAGTAGTTGCCCCATTATAAAGCTGATATTGTATTCCTGTGTTTGAGTTTGCAAGTCCTATGGCAAGGCCAGCACCACCTGAACAATAGTTGCCGCCACCTGTAACACTATAGGCCACCGGAGCACTATTTATTGTTAGAGTTGCACTGCCGGTCATATTGTTGGCACATGCAGTGGTAGCATTTGTCGCGTATACAGTATAGGTGCCACTGGTAGATGGAGAACCGAAACTTATTGCAGATCCACTACCTGCGACTGCACTTCCTGTGGATGATGATCCAATATATAACTGATAGTTGACACCGGATTCTGAGTTAGCTAGGCCTAATGCCACGCCACCCGCTCCCTCACAGGCAGTACCACCACCGGTCACACTATATGCTGTGGGAAGCGCGTTTACTATAACAGCTGCACTGCCCGTCATATTGCTGGTGCATGATGTAGAAGTATTTGTGGCGAGAACAGTATAAGTACCCGCTGTATTAATAAATCCAAAGTCAAGAGCAGATGTAGCCCCACCAAGTGGGCTGCCTACAGCGGTTGCACCATTATAAAGTTGATAACTGACGCCACTTATTGACCAATCGAGTCCGATATGTACACCAGTTGCGCCTGCACACAATGAACCGCCGCCTGTAACATTATAGACGTTAGGCACAGGCAAGATAGATACTGCTGCACTGCCGGTCATTGTGCGTGCACAGGCAGAACCCGGATTGGCAACAATTGTGTATGTCCCTGCTCCGGTTTGCAAACCAAAGGATAATGCTGCACCAGTGCCGCTTACAAGACTACCCGCAAGAGATCCGCCATTGTATAGCTGATAACTTACACTTACATCAGAAGACGTCAAACCTATATCTACTCCGGAACCACCAGCACAATAGCTACCGCCACCTGTTACCGTATAATATGCGGGAGTTACACTAATAGTAATATTTGTACTTCCCGACATGTCGTTTACACAAGATGTGGTTGCGTTTGTAGCCCTGACTGTATAGGTTCCTGTGGCAGTCTGACTGCCGAAAGTAATGGCTGAACCTGTACCGGCAACAGGACTACCCGATGCAGTGCTTCCATTATATAATTGATAGTTCACACCAGTTTCAGAGTTGCTAACTCCGATTGCAACGCCTAATCCATCTGCACAATATGACCCTCCACCTGTGATGCTATATTCTATAGGTAAGGCATTTACGGTAACTGCTGCAGATGCAACAGAAGCACTGGTACATCCTGTACCGGTGTAGGTCACTGAGAGGCTATATGCTCCGCTGGCTGCAGCTGATGGTACTGTATAAGTCTGTACAGTGCCTGAAGTGGTACTGCTATAGCTATTGGGTCCTGTCCAGTTATAGGAAACAAGACTTCCGGCGCCTGTTGCTCCACTTCCGGTCAAAGTAAGTTCAGATTCTGCACAAAGTGTACCTGGAGTAGCTACGATACTGCTTACAGTTGGCAAATCATTTACTGTTACAGATGCAGATGATGCTGAAGAACTGACACAGCCTGTGCCGGGATAGGTCACCGATAGCGTATAAACACCACTTGAAGCAGTTGTTGTAGGAGATAATACAGCCGTTGTTGCTGTAGTAGTGGCACTATAACTATTTGGGCCACTCCAGTTGTAAGAAGTAAGTGTGCCGGTGCCGGAAACACTACCAGCAGTAAAAGTCAAATCGCTTCCTATACAAATGTTTGTAGTAGAAGGCGTAATGCTTGCTATTGTTGGCAATGCATTTACAGTGACTGCTGGTGATGTGACAGCCATACTACTGGTGCAACCATCGCCAGTATACGTTACACTTACACTATAGTTCCCACTTTCCGCTATTGTGGATGTGGTAAATCCGGTTGTATTGCCGGCAGTTGTGGTGCTGTATCCATTTGGTCCTGTCCAGTTATATGAGTTAAGAGTACCTGCCCCTGTAACACTTCCTGCGGTAAAGTTTAATGCAGCTCCGATACACAGGTTTGAAGAAGAAGCGGTGATAGCTGCAACGGTAGGTAGACTATTAACTGTAACTGAGGCCGATGTACTTGCAGTGCTGGTACATCCGTTACCCGGATAGGTTACAGTAAGCGTATAAACACCACTGGATGCAGTAGTTGTGGGCGTAAATGTTGCCGTAGCACCGGTAGTGGTAGTGCTATAACTATTAGGACCTGTCCAGTTGTATGAGCTCAGAGTTCCTGCTCCGCTGACGCTGCCTGCAGTTAGTGTCAGCGATGTGCCAACACATAAATTTACAGAAGATGGCGTGATGCTTGCCACTGTCGGTAAAGCATTAACTGTTACTGCAGCCGATGTAGCAGCAGAACTGGTACATCCGGTACCGGGATAGGTTACTGAAAGGCTATACACACCGCTTGAAGCAGTAGTCGTAGGTGTAAATGTAGCCGTGGTTCCTGATGTTGTAGTGCTGTAACTATTAGGGCCGCTCCAGTTATACGAAGTAAGCGTGCCGCTTCCGGTAACACTTCCGGCAGTCAATGTCAATGCCGTGCCATTACATATATTAGTTGTAGAAGGGGTTATGCCCGCAATCGTTGGAAGAGCGTTTACTGTTACAGTAGTAGCAGTCACTACACCCGAGCTGGTACATCCGTTGCCGGGATAGGTTACAGAGAGGCTGTATACCCCGCTTTGGTCAGTTGTTGTTGTTGTAAATCCGGCTGTGTTGCCTGTGGTGGTAGTGCTGTAACTATTAGGCCCCGTCCAGTTATACGATATTAGTGAACCTGTACCGGTCACAGAACCGGCAGTAAAGGTTACTGCTGCTCCTATACACAGATTATCAGATGACGAGGATATCGCAGATACTGTTGGTAAGGCATTTACTGTTACCACCACGGAAGTGTAACATCCTGTGGCTGTTATAGTATACGATATTTCAGTAGTTCCTGCGCTTAATGCTGTTACTGTTCCGGACGATGACACCGTACCTACTGCGGTATTGCTGCTGCTCCATGTACCTCCGGAAGTAGCGTTTGACAAAGATGTAGTTGCCGATACGCAAGCAGTAAGATTACCTGTTATAGCTGCTGGATTCGGGTTTATAGTTACTTTGGTGGTTGCCGAATCTTTAACAGCTGACGATGTACACGAGTTTACAAGCCTGTAAAAGGTCGTAGTAGTAATCGCCGTAGGAATCACATATGTTGCGTTTGTTGCACCGGATATTGTTGTCCAGGAAGTACTGTCTTCAGAAGATTTCCATTGCATGCTTTGACCGGTTGTAGCACCCGTAGCTGTAACAGTAGTAGTTCCTGAAACGCAAAAATTACTTGTAGCCGCAGATACAGTGCCAGCTGTAATGGAAGTACAGAAAGCCACTTCATGTATTCCTATCACCGGGTTGGTGATATTTCTGCTTGTTCCATCTATATCATCGGTCACTGATACCGGTGTGCCTGCAACCAAAGGCGTATTGCCAGCTACAGTTTGTAACCGCAAATCAGTAGCTGATACAAAAGTTGGTGAGGTGCTAATGCTATTTGCATTTCTGCCATACGCGGATTGCAGTTCAGTCAATGTTGTCCTGTCTCCGCTGGTATATCCTACTATATTCGGGCTGCCAGCAAAATAGTTATTGTGGTCTATTTCTGCAAAGGCGGTATTCGATGCTGTAGTATAGAATGCCCAGCCCTTGTCGGTGCCTGAATTGGTGTTGTCATAGGTGTTTATAAAGTTATTGTTTCTCAGATCGGTTCCCGCAGACGATGAGTTCTGGAAGTAGCAAGCCGATCCGGTAGCTGTGGTATTACCTGCATAGGAGCTATTCAGGTGCACTGTGTTGTAGTATACTTTTACAAACCCCGCAGTGTTATCAACGCCGATTCCTACAGGGCACTGGCTAATACTGGTAGTTGCATAACACCTTATGTCTGATATCATGTTGTTTGCTATCAGGATATTTGCTACACTGTTACTCGGATTGATGGTTATCCCCCTTGCACCACCGCTTGTACTTGTCGTTGTAATATCTCTTATGATGTTTTTAGCAATGGTGAGATTGATACAAGTAGAACCAACATAAATTCCGACGTTTGCACTTGTTGAACTACTTGAGTTGGCATTATTAATACCGAATATTGTATTCTGGCTATAGCTTCCACCGTTTACACCGCTGCTCAGGTAAATGCCGGCCGCCTGAGATGTGATGCTGGATGTGCCAATATTGCGGAAGGTATTATTAACAATCGTTGGATTGAGCATATTAGCAAAGTGTACCCCCCTCATACCAATATTGTCAGTACTGCTGCTGGATGCAGGGCCAAAAGTATTACCTGTAATCACCCAGGCATCACCTCCACCGTTAGATGTACTGCTGGTGCCTGATGCGTAGATGCCATAATAGCACTTAGTGATCGTATTGTTCTGTATGGTGATAGTGTCATTATTAAATCCGCCGGATGTCGTTGGGAATGTACCATTATCCAATCCGCCCAGGATGCCGTAGCTGCCTGATGTAGCATTACTGCCGCCTGTAATGGTCATATTTTTCAGCGTTATGTTGCTACACCCAGGTCCTGTGCCGCTTGTACTTGCCAGCCATATATTGGCATAGGTAGATGTCCATGTACTGTTGAGGGTAAGGCTGCTGCCACCTGCATTAAGACCATCTATAGTTATATGTCTTGCATTGAGCAGTTTAAAGATTGCGCCATTAGTGCTGGCACCATCTATGATTACGGCTGTGCTGCTTGCAGGTTTTATGGTTAGTGTATTAGTTGCATTGGCGGTAGCAATACCATTAAAGGTAATCGGGAAGGTTTCAGAGGGATAGGTAGTTGTTATAAGGTTGTAGGTTACCGGCCCGGTAAGACAGCCGCCGTTGTATGCTGCTGCAGCAAGCGTAATTGTATTAAAATCACCACCTGACCCAACAGAATAGGTGCCGCTAAGACCTACTGTAAAAGTACTGGGGGTAGTAGGAGGTGTGGTTACTGTATTTACATCTGTAGCCACAAGACCCGGGGACGGATTGGAACCTACAAAGGCTGAGTTGTCCTGAGCTATTACATAGTAGGACACTATATTGCCCGATACCAATCCACCCATGTCTGTTGCAGATATAGTAAATGTCCAAACACCATTGGTACCGGTGCCGGAAGTAAGGGTACCCGCACTGCTAAACCACGTACCTGCTCCCTTGCGGTAGTATACGCGCGGAATCAGCCCACCTGTTGTTGGTACTCCCGCAGGGTCTGCTACTGTTGCTGTGAAAGTAAAATTACCGGTTGTGCCGCAACTGCTGTTTGTATAATTTATTACCGGAGGTATGTTGTCCAAAGGCACACCATCAAATTCATCAGCACCTATGTCTACGCCAAAGCCACCACCGTTCACAGAACCTGCCGGGCCGGGCCGCGTATCATTGTCGTAATCGGTATTATAGCCCGACATTACCACACCATGAGATTCCATATTGTTGGCTGTAGTGCCCATATTTATATGCAGGTCTCCGTTAGACGCGTTTGTATACGTAGCAGCAGATGCAGTAAATGAATTATTATCACATGCAGAAGCTGTCTTCCAAGATGCAAAGGTTCTGTCGCTACTCCAATATCCTACTGTTGCTGCATTTGTGGTATTGAGTATATTGTAGTTCGAAGCATTGGTAGGCCAGCCCGAAGAAGTAGATGATCCATTGATAGCATCAGCAATAGCATAATGCTTGCCAGAGCCACCACTACGGTTGTTTTCAAAAATATTATTCTGTATATCAAACGGAGTACTATTAAAGGACCCGGAATAGTTGCCACGATGTAATGCAGCTGAACTGATGCTGCCTGAGGAAGCTGTACCCATTATTAATACAGAATTGTAATACACGCGGATAATAGCCGATGAAGTGGTGCCACCCTGCATAATACCGTTGAATGCAGTATTGGTTGTTTGTGCATTTCCAAGACTAATCATATTGTTAGCTATCACAGCACTTGTAGTAGGGCTGAAACAAAATATTCCAATAGCAGTAGAAGGTGACGTTGTTGATGTATTCGTACTTGCATTGCGCAAGTCATATATCCTGTTTCGGGTTATAGAGCCACTTACGGAAGCGGAGTACAATATACCGGCTACATGGGTTTGTGTAGTGGTATTGTTGGTATTGGAAAGTGCGTTAATTGTATTCTGTGTTATATTGGCAGTGCCGGTACTGCCGGTATACATAATGCCTGCCACACTTATATCAGTAGAAAGCGTGGTATAAGCACTTGCATTACTTAGATTGTTAATGTTATTTCCGGATATTGTACCTGAAGATGTACTGTTAAACAAGATACCTGCCATTCTGCTCGTAGATCCTGCACCATTTCCCCGAATATTAGCTATGGTATTGTCCGAAATAACCGGCTGCACGGGTGTACTACTTGATATAGATGCGAAAATGCCATATATCACCTGGCTGCCAGAAGATGTAGTAGTTGTAGCTGAAAGGAGACTATTAGAAGTAGAAGTACTTCCAATAGTGTTTCCCGATATGGTTGTAGATGCAGTACCCGAAACAAAAATACCGTAAATACCTGCGCCAACACTGGTAGATGTACCATTAACGGTTATTGCCCCTATAGTATTGTTCTGAATGTTCAATACTGCAGGAGAAGATGGCGTTGCATAGATACCATAAACAGCGATATTGCCATTTGATGAAACAGTTCTCGTAATTGCTCCATTGCCTGTGGCAGCACCAATTATATTAGCAGCAGATGTTCCAATATTTACACTGCCCGCTACTATGTCTATACCTCTTAAGTTGCCTGAGGTATTGCTTAAGTTTATATTTGTAATCGTATTTCCTTGTATAGAGGATGGAGTAGTGGTGCTGCCTGAGAAAGTAATACCATAAAACGATGTAGAAGAACTACTCGTCATTGTATAGGTACCACTACCGGTATTGCTGCTATATCCAATAATATTATTGCTAATGGTGAATCCATTTCCCGAGGTGGAATTGTTGATATAAATCCCACGATTTATCTGACTACTTGTATAAGACCTCGATGCAGACTGGTAAATTCTGTTTCCGGTAATTGTCCATTCTGTATTACCGGTCAAGATGTATATCCCTGTTGAGGTCGTAGAAGAATGGTAAAAATTGGCAATGTTACAGTTTGAAATTGTATTACCACTATTCTCCTTGCCGGTAGTACCTGTAGCATAAAAACAATTGATTGGCAAAGAATACCCTACGGCCTCCATTATATCCGTACTATCAAAGGTGTTATTGTCACTGCCCGTGGTACCTGTTGTAGTGCGAAACATAACAACACCTCCGCCGCTGGATGCATTTGCACCTCGAAGGGTCATGTGTTTTACCGTGTTATCAGAAGCATCGTTTTGCAACTGTATAGTAGTAGCTGACGATGATGTACTGGTATTTGTAAACGTCAATGCTTTCGTGGTTCCTGTGGATCCAACACGACCATCAATAGTTACGTAACTTGCCCCGTCAAGACTAATCATTGCACTGCTGGCTGAGGCAGTTACTGTCATTGTACCTTGTGGGCGTATGGTTAGTCGCCTTGATGAATTAGCACATTGCAATGTACTTATAGTTATCGGATAGGACTCACCTGTATAGGTGGTTTGTAATTCGAGCGCAACGTTACCATTCATTCCTGCACTATTTATTGCAGTAAGAGCAGACGCAATAGAAATATAATCACCGGTAGGTCCTACCGTTTTGGTTCCGGAAAAGGAGCATGCATTTGTTGAAATTGTCCCGTTAAGTGGTGATGCAGACTTGTACTTTGGTCCACCAGAGCAAGCACTGTTCATAGAATATACCCAAAACCAGTATGGAGTATTGTCTGTTAGTCCGGTAGCTGTGAATGAAGAACCAGAACCAACTGCTGCAATTTTACCTCCAAGTGCATTAGCGCCTACTGTATAGGTAACACCGTCAGTTGGTGGTGTTGGTGCTACACTCGATGTGGTTACTACTGTCAGATATCCATCTGCACCTACTATTGCCGGAGTAAATGAGCCGGAAACCGTAAATAATGAAGGACTCAAAGAAAGCGATGTAGGCTGTAGCGGAGGTGTGATACACGGTGGTAGTGGTTGTATGGTAACTTTATAATCTCTCACTTCTCCATAACTAACTGACGCTGTTGGACATGGCGGTATCGATGGAAAAGAAGGACTGCTATATACACCTACTATTCTCATGCGGAAAGAGCCGGTAGGAGCACCCGCAGGAATGGGAAGCGAAAGAACCTGACTTGCTGACGCAAAGGAATTTGAACCGGCTATACTTTCTCCCGCAGAGAAAGCACCATCGCCATCAAAGTCGATCCATATTTGAACTCTAAAAGATGAATAATAGGGTGGAGACACATTGATGGTTGCAGGATAGGTTACCCCTTTATACAAAGTCACATGTTGGGTACTGGAATAATCAGTATAATAACTGCCGGCACAGGTAGTACTTGGGTTTGTTATAGCACTCCCCCCTAAACCTATCAATGACGCAATGCTCGCATTCATTGTATAAGTAGGACAGGTAGTGCCAAATGTAGGGCTACAACTTGATGCCGGAAATGCAGATGCCATTACAACATTGCTGCTAGATGTTATGGTGCTTGCGGTACAGGTTACATTACATTGATAATAGGTAGTCCCGGAAATTCCTGTAAAACTGTGTGTGGCATTTGTGGCCCCCGAAATATTTGTCCAACTGCCTGTGCCTGTTGGCGATGACTGCCATTGAAAAGTAAGGCCTCCGGCCGCCGAATATCCCGTAAGCGTCAGCACAAAAGGTGTAGAGCCGGCACCAGTATATGGAGCTAGTGTTGCGGTACCTGCATCGGGTGTTCCGCTACAGGTGCTTACTCCGTTTCCTACTACCAATAAATTTTTTGTTTCAGCAAGACCACCACCGCTTATTGTGATATATTCATAATATTCTGTACTTGCAGTGGGCGTAAACCTTACATACAATGGTACAGAACTAAAGCCAGGTAAGGTATAGGCATATGTCTGAGCTGTATTGAACCAGGTAGAACCATTAAACGAAAATTCTACAGTTGATGATGTAGTGTTTACTGTGATAGGGCTTGATGCCATATAGCTTGCAGACAAGGTAAATACCTGTGTTGCAGCAGTGCTGCTCACTGCTACATTACCAAAATTTAGGAATCCGGGAGTCGAACTCACAGTTGGGCCATAAATAATTACATAGCCGTTGCCGGTTTTAAAACCCGCTGTAGTAGTAGGGCCGCTTACCCCTGAGCCGCCATAATAAGACGAGCCGCCCCCGCCGCCACCATAATACCCGGCACCGCCACCATAGTAGCCACCACCGCCACCGCCACCATAAATGATAACCGAGTTATTGGCTCCAGCGCCAAGTGTGCCGGAACTTGCGCCATAACTAGTGGCACCTGTTCCTCCTGCGGTCTGTGTTCCTCCAGAACCACAACTTGAAGTGCTAGCACTACTACAACTAAATCCTACGAATCCCGTAAGTCCTCCACCATTACCGCCCGGCTCTGCATTTGCTGATCCGCAATTATACCCACCGCCGCCACCGCCGGCTGCTACAATTATCCTGTTTGATAATGCTGTTCCTCCGGTGCGTATATCACTGGATCCGCCACCTCCGCCACCATATCCATTTCCATTTCCGCCCTCTCCACCTCCACCATTGCCTCCTCCTGCACGTGTTCCGGAACTTGACGGTCCTGCAGCTCCCTGTCCACCAACATATATCGATAGTACCTGTCCGGGGGTTACAGTCAGGCTCGCCTGAACACGGCCACCATTGCCACCGTTACTGGCAAGTGAATTTCCACCCTGTGCCCCTGCTGCGTCTATTCCGATAGCTGTAACACCACTGGGAACCGTATAGGTTTGTACAGTACCTGTGTAGGAAAATGTAGTTTGTGCTGATAGTGAAAAGCAGCTGCTGATCAGTGAAATTAATAGGAATACTTTTTTCATAGACTTTCAGTTAATTATTATTTTTTAAAAACAAAAATGAAATGCTATAGCTTGTGATAGGCGGTGGTAATAACAGTAGTTGAGAGGGAGAGAATAAATATATAAACTTCTTTCCGCTTTTTAACAAAATGAATAGATAATGATATGTTAATGACGTTTATTTAATATAAAATAAAAATAAAATTAGAAAAATATATAAAACACATAAAACAGACGCTTTGTTAAGTCAGAAAAAGACAAAAATGAGGTATTATGTAGTTGGCAAATATTTCTGTGCTGTATGAAATGGGATAGAGGCGTACAATAATTGAGAAATTTTGAACGTCACTATTTTCTAAGAGGCATTGGCTATGTGCACTTTGCCTGGACTGGAGAGAATGTGGTTGATTTTTGTCTTTATTCAAAAACATTGGGTTATTACATTGAAATACGAGTTGATTGCTGCCCACATTTTCTTTTACTTTGCACCATGTCTGATATGTCTCAATTCGACCCCAACTCCGTAGGATTAAAGTCTAATAATATTTTCGGTCTTCCCTTTAGTGAAGAAGAAGCAGCGCTGGTATTGTTGCCTGTACCATGGGAGGTTACGGTATCTTACCGAATAGGTACCGCCCGCGGACCGGAGAATATTTTCAATGCAGCGATGCAGGTGGATCTTTATGACCCGGATGTGGCAGATGGTTGGAAGAATGGTTTTCACATGCTGCCTATTGATAAAAACATACGTACCAAAAGCGACTATCTGCGCCAGTGTGCAGAGCTTATAATATCGCATATGGTAGAGGGCGGGGCAGTAGCAGATAATGCACAATTAAGCGATAAACTTATAGAGATAAATAAGGGTGGAAAAATGCTGCACGACTGGGTGCACGAGATGACTTCTTCTTTACTAAAAAAAGGTAAAAAAGTAGGCTTGGTAGGCGGCGATCACAGCACGCCCATGGGTTTCATAAAAGCACTTTCGGAGGTGCATAGTGAGTTTGGTATACTTCAGATAGATGCTCATGCCGACTTACGTGTAGCCTATGAGGGCTTTGTATATTCACATGCATCTATCATGTACAATGTACTTGAAAATACACCACAGGTGAAAAAGCTGGTGCAGGTAGGCATACGTGATTATTGCGATGAAGAACTGGAAATCATACAGCAGAGCGAAGGCAGAGTAGTTACCTATTTTGACCGGGATATAAAAGCAAGACAGTATGAGGGAGAAACCTGGAAGTCCGTGTGTCAGGAAATAATTGCTGCACTTCCTCAAAAGGTGTATATCAGTTTTGATATAGATGGACTGGACCCCAAATTATGCCCCAATACCGGCACGCCGGTACCGGGTGGTTTCGAGGCAGAGCAGATTTTTTATCTGTTCAGGCTGCTGCATGAGTCAGGTCGCGATCTAATAGGGTTCGACCTCAACGAAGTATCCAGCGGCAATCATTCAGGCGATGGCATAGATGCTATTACCGGAGCAAGAGTATTGTTCAAGTTGTGCAATTTCATGGTTGCATAAGCCAGTTGATTTGTAAAGAAGCCCTAAAGCTATTTTCAGTTTTAGGGCTTCTTTGTTTATGAAGTGTATCAGTTGCGATATTATTCACCGGACGGTACTAATCACTCCTTCTGTTAAGGAATACTGAAATAAAGTAAACCAACTGTGCTACTGATGCAAGAGCAGCTACTACATACGTTCTGGCAGCCCATTTCAGCGCATCGGCAGCTTTGTCATGTTCGTTTCTGTTGGTGAGGTTGGTTGCTTCCATCCACTTCAGCGCACGTGCGCTCGCATCGTATTCTACCGGTAATGTTACCAGCGAGAATGCGGTCGTCACAGCAAACAGTAATATACCTATAAGCAGTATGGTCTGATTGCCACCACCGAAGCCCATCATGCCAAGACCTGCAATGATGACCCACTGACCCAGTGTAGTGCTTACCTGCACTATAGGCACCAATGTACTCCTTAGCTGCAACATGCTGTATGCCTGTGCGTGCTGCACGGCATGGCCGCATTCATGTGCGGCTACAGCTGCGGCAGATATGCTCCGACCACCATATACATCCGGGCTTAGGTTTACTGTTTTATTGGCAGGGTTGTAGTGGTCCGACAGAAAACCATCTGACGAGGTTACAGTCACATCGTTAATGCCATTTTCACGCAGCATTCTTTCGGCAACTTCTTTTCCACTTAGCCCAAGCGAAAGCGGTATCTGACCATATTCTTTGAATTTGTTTTTCAGTGCGTTGCTTACCGCCATTCCTATCAGGAAGAGTATTCCGGTAAGTAAGTAATATCCAATCATTTTTTAAACTTGTTTTGTTATAACAATACTACAGCAAATTACTTGCCGAAGTAAAAATGGCAGATATTTTGTATTTTATTTATGAGTCATGCTCTTTCCTGTAGTGCTATTAGTTGGATTTCTGCTGGTTTAATTTGGTAGACAAGCAGTATGTACCTGCATATGCTGCCAGTTCTTAATTTTGTAGCAATATTTACAATTAATATCCTACTATTGCCCATCTTTTTGCTACAAAATATATGGATACACATCCGCAAACCATAAAGGGCTCGTCGTTTTACTTCAAGCGTGTTTCGGGAGTTATATTGCTCCTTGCTTTATCTGCTACTTTCCTTTTTTCGGGCTGGAGCAAAATATACAGCGAGGATGCGTTCGATAATTTTCAATGGACTTTCCTCGATCTCGGTATCAAGAGTATAATGGTTTCCGGCATTATAGCCCGAGTTATGATCGGCTTTGAGTTTATGCTCGGTTTGTTTTTACTGGCTCATATATTCCTGAAGCAGTTTACCTACAAGGCTGTTATCGCTGTGCTTGCAGTATTTATCATATACCTGCTCGTAGTAATAATGAAGCAGGGGAATGCAGGTAACTGTGGTTGTTTTGGCGATAAGTTGGCGATGACCCCACTACAAGCAATCTGGAAAAATATAGCGATGATAGTGGTTGCTGTATTGCTGATGTATATCTACCCCGGAAAGTCTTATAAATATCAGGAATATGCGGTCATGTTTCTGTGCCTTACATCATTTTCAGCGCCCTTCCTTATCAACAACATGTACCTGGGTACCAGCCCGGTAAAATATACACAACCTATAGACCTCAATCTTCTATACAAGTACACTCCTGTCCCCGATAGGGATTTGCGAAAGGGAAAGCACATCATCGCATTTATGAGCCTCACCTGCCCACACTGCAAGAAGGCGGCATACCTGCTACATATCATACACAGAGAGCATCCCGAAATTCCTGTGTACATGGTGCTCGATGGCGCCGATGCACATAAAAAGGCGTTCTTCGATGAAACGCATGCGGCAGATGTGCCACACATTATTTACCCACATACCGATGATTTTGCGCTTATGGCAGGCCCTGCTGTGCCTTCTATTTATTGGGTAAACGATGGGGTAATTGAATACAAAAGCAAGTATGCCTATTACCAGCTAGACCCTGCCTACATGGTGAATTGGATGAACGTCGGAAAATAGGCGTTTAGTATACCGATATACTGTGCATAAAAAAGCCCACACTTTCGTGCAGGCTTCCCGGTGTATTTTTAGTTTTTTTATTTCACCATGTACATTACTTCTTTCACCAGTTTCACTGTACGCTCCACGTTTGGCAGGTAGGCTGCTACCAGGTTCGGTGCATAGTGCATGTTGGTATCGGCAGAGCAGATGCGGCGGATAGGTGCGTCCAGATAATCAAACGCTTCTTTCTGCACTCTGTAAGATATCTCTGAAGATACACTCGCAAACGGCCATTGCTCCTCTACTATTACCAGTCGGTTTGTTTTCTTTACAGACTCTACTATTGTTTGCCAGTCGAGTGGGCGAATGGTTCTGAGGTCTATAACTTCAGCACTTATATTTTCTTTGGCAAGTTCATCAGCGGTAGCCATTGCCACCTTCATCATCTTGTTGTAAGAGACAATGGTTACATCGGTTCCTGCTCTTTTTATATCTGCCTTGCCTATTGGTATCAGGTATTCTTCTTCCGGCACTTCGCCGGTTTCGCCATAAGAGGTTTCCCCCTCCATGAACACCACAGGGTTTTCGTCACGTATAGCCGATTTCAGCAAGCCTTTGGCATCATAAGGGTTTACCGTAGATATTACTTTCAGTCCGGGTACATTGGCATACCAGTTTTCGAATGCCTGAGAGTGCTGTGCGCCCAGCTGCCCTGCAGAGCCGTTAGGTCCGCGAAAGACTATGGGACACGTAAACTGACCGCCACTCATAGAGTAGGTTTTGGCAGCGTGGTTTACAATCTGGTCTATTGCCAGTTCGGCAAAGTTCCACGTCATAAACTCTATGATAGGTCGTGTGTCGTTCATAGCTGCACCCACGCCTATAGCAGTAAAACCAAGTTCGGCAATAGGTGTATCTATTATCCTGCGGGCGCCAAATTCATCGAGCATGCCCTGGCTCACTTTGTATGCACCGTTATATTGGGCTACTTCTTCGCCCATCAGAAATACACGCGGATCGCGGCGCATTTCTTCTTCCATGGCTTCTCTCAGTGCTTGTCTTAATGGTATTGTACGCATATAGAATATAATAAAATAAAGTGTGCTTGTATAATAATACTGTAAGATTTCGGGTACAAATGTAATACTAATACTGTTTAGTTTTTTTCTCTCCTGAATGTAACTATAGAAGTGTCGGATAATCCTTGTTCCAGCTCTCTGATAAAAGTGAGTTTTATCGTGTTATCATCTATTTTATTTATGTCTACGTTCAGATGTTCGGTTTCGCCCAGTTCATTTATTTCGTCCAGCACCAGCTTTCCTTTGCCATCTACATGCCATTTGCCTTGCTCTGCTTTTCCCGGAAAACTAAAAATAACAATGCTATCAGACTTAAATGTAAAAACACTTTGTGTATCAATACCTAGTTGGGCAGCATAAGCACTGTCAAACTGAATACGCAATTCACGGCGCAGACTGTCTATATTGCTTACGCCATACATTTCTATGTTAGCCGCAGCATCATTGCTGTTGCCCATAGTATCGATAAACTCTTTACTATTTCTGAAAAAATCATCCTTGTCCCTGTTCTCGATCTTTACAGACCGCCACTTTCCCAGCAGGTATTCATGTTTATTTTCTTTGCAGGAGTATAGGAAGGAAATCAGCAAAACAGGTAAAAGGTATATGGTAATCTTTTTCATAAGATGTGTATTCAAAAAAACGTCACACAGCCTTTATACGTATCAGCTAAAAACGAAAAATTGTAAGCATTGATTCTTATATTCTCAAATCTATTCAAGTTTGGCTCTTTAGTTTTTACTCCAGTTCTATCAATACTGTTCCTTTCTCCACGGCTATTCTTTCACTTACTTTTATTGCTTTTACCGTAGCTGCACTGGTAGCTTTCAATATGTTTTCCATTTTCATGGCTTCGAGTATCACCAGACCGTCGCCTTTGTTTATCTGCTGACCCGGGCTTACCAGTATTTTTAGTACCATGCCCGGCATAGGAGCTTTTATGGGCTCAGATTTTTTATTGGCAGCCATATCCAGACCCATATTGCTCAGCAGCAGGTCTAGCGGCTCTTTTATCGCGGTTTTGTATTGCTGACCGTTTATATTTACGGTTACTTCTTTTTTTTGTTTGTCTATTTGCTCCACTATGCCGGTATAACTATTGCCGTTGTGCAGTATGCTCACCATTCCATTATTGAGTACACTTATGTTGGCAGCAGCTTCCACGCCGTTTATCTGGATGGAATCCTCATTTTGAGATATATTATATGTTCTGTTGTCGTTTACAGTCAGTTGTAGCATAGCAGTTGAAAAATAAAAGCAAATTTAATCGTTGTAACGTGGTTTGATGAAAAAACTCTTTCACCAAAGAGCAGTATTAACAAATAAACGGAGCGTGATGAATACGCCCCGTCTGTTTTTTTATAATAAAAGTTAGTTTATTTTCCTGCCAGTTCTTTTACTTTGGCAATCACTTCGTTTTCACCACCTTCTTCGTAGCCTATATGTTTCCATGCTATTTTGCCTTCTTTATCTACGATTATGGTAAAAGGAACAGACTGGAAGTTAAGCGAACGTTTTAGGTCAGAATTGGCGTCCAGAAAATAGGGGAATTTCCATCCCTGAGAGATTCCATAGGTGCGTACCAAACCTTCGGCACGGGCTTCATCAATAGATACGGTCATGTAGTTAAAGTCTACTTCTTTTTTCCAATCATCCAATTTCAGAGATATGTTCTTTATTTCCTTCTTGCATGGTACGCACCAGGTAGCCCAGAAACTTACCACCGTAATCTTTCCTTTTTCAATGGTTTGGCTAAAAGGAACTTTTTTACCGGAGGTCACCTCTTTTACCTGAGTAGTAGGTAGCTCCTGAGCTTGTATAGCGGTTGTGGCTAATATGCATGCTACTGCTACGAGTATTTTTTTCATAATTGTTTTGGTTTTTTAAAATAATAAGCGAAAACTTTGCCACTTTTGTTTCTCGGGGCTAATTTCGGAAAAAGTTTAACAATTCACACTAGTAAATGAAAAAACAAGTTATTTTCTTTTTGCTGATTCTTATATCAGGCAGGTTGCATGCACAAGGCACATTTTCCGGCGACCTGATGATGAACCTTAATTTCTTCCATAAAGATACGAATATTAAGGCATCCGACAATCCATTGTACGACAATGCGCTTAGTGGTAGCGACGGCTGGCTCACCATGCGCTATGCTATCAATGGTTTTACGTTCTTTGCGCGGGCCGATGCCTTCAATAATTCTAACCTGAAGAACCCGCTGGCAGACAATACAGACTTTGGTCTTGGCGCCTGGAGCATCACAAAAGAAATGGAGGATCTCACTATTTCTGTAGGTACTATTTATGATCAGATAGGCAGCGGTATTCTGTTCAGGGCTTACGAAGACAGAGGTTTGCTGATTGATAACGCTCTGGTAGGCATTTCTTTGAAGTATAAGCTAACAGACAATATATCATTAAAAGGGTTTACCGGTCAGCAAAAGAACAACAACAAAAAGAACGACCTGGTAAATAATGTGCGATATGCGCCGGTTATAAAGGGTTTTAATGCCGAAGGAGATTTTAACATTGGTAATGTACATGTAGCCCCCGGTGTTGGTGTGCTTAACAGGACACTGGATGGCGAAACAATGAATTTTGTGGCTGCAACTATCAACGGACAGGACACTAATTCACGGTTTTCACCGCGCTATAATATGTATGCATTCTCGGCTTACAACTACCTTACCTACAAAAACCTTTCGTGGTATGTAGAGGGGCTGTATAAAACGCATGAGGCTATCGTTATCTCGAACCTGTATGACCCCATGAATGGTAAACTTGCCGATAGAGCGGGTAATGTACAGTATACCTCGATCAACTATGGTAAAAAGGGTATAGCACTAAGCCTCACCGGCAAGCGTACTCAGGACTTCGTGATGCGTACCTCTCCAAATGAAACGCTGCTGGCAGGTATGCTCAACTGGCAGCCGATTGTAGCGGTGTTGCGCCCTTTACGCCTTATGTCCCGTTACACTCCTGCATCTCAGGATTTATCAGAAATGGCGGGTACAGCTAACATGGTTATCTCGCCAAATGACGTTACCAGTTTCACACTGACTTACACGGCTATCAACACCCTTGAAAACCAGCGTTTATACCGCGAGGCTTACTTAGAAGGTATTTATCAGGGGTTTGATAAATGGGTTTTTGAGGGTGGTGTACAATATATGGAGTATAACATATTGCTCTACCAATCCAGGTCATCTTCTATTGCTACACCTATACAATACGGTTTGACACCTTTTGCTGAAGTGACTTACAAGATTAATGACAAGAAGTCCCTAAGGATGGAGGCTCAGTATATGTTGGCTGAGCGCGATTATGGCTCATGGGCGTTTGCATTGCTCGAATACAACATTGCTCCTAAGTGGTCTTTATCTGTGTCTGACATGTTTAATATAGTGCCCAATGAAGGTGTAGATAATATAAACTATAAAAATCCCGGAAACCACTACTACAGTTTTTTTACAGCCTATACCAAAGGACCGCACAGGTTCACACTGGCATATGTGAAACAGGTGGACGGTATCAACTGCACAGGAGGTGTTTGTCGTTATGAGCCTGCATTTAGCGGTGTAAAGGCCATGATCAATACCAGTTTTTAACAGCCCGCTGCCCGTAAAATAACTGATGAGTAAAGTGCGAACCCTGTACCTATACTGCTTATTGTTAGTGCTGTGCCTGGGAATGTGTACCAGGCAGGTAAGAGCGCAGTCAGGTAAGCAGTTGCTCAATGCAGCTCATTTTTCGGGCAAGATTACGGTTGATGGAAAATTGACCGAAAGCGAATGGCGCAAAGCCTCCAAAGCAATGAATTTTGTGCAGTCCGCTACACATCCGGGAGAACCATCGGTGCAGCGAACCGCGGTTAGCATACTGTATGATGATGAAGCGGTGTATGTAGGAGCAATGATGTATGAAACTTACCCGGATAGCATAGTAAAGCAGCTATCTCCCCGGGACGATTTCGAGAACAGCAATACCGACGCCTTTGCAGTAACTTTTGATACCTACTTCGACAAGCAAAATGCAACACAGTTTGCCGTGACGGCAGCTGGTGTGCAGGCCGATGCCATAGTGAAGTTTGATGCGGTAGACCGGTCGTGGAATGCTGCATGGTTCTCTAGGGTGGCATACACGGATAGCGGCTGGAGTGTGGAAATGAAAATACCTTACTCCGCACTTAGGTTTCCAAAAAAGCCAATACAACAATGGGGGGTGAATTTTCTGCGTATCATCAGGAGATACCGTGAGCGCTCTTACTGGAATAAGGTAGACCCCGCTGTGCAGAACGTAATAGGACAATCAGGCATAGTAGACAGCATACACGATATAAAAGCACCATTACGACTGGCATTGCTGCCCTACCTGTCGGCCTATGCTGAGAACTATGATGGCGCAGGGGTGCAAAGCCTGAATGGCGGCATGGATATAAAGTACGGTGTCAGTGAGAGCTTCACGCTGGATATGACACTGATACCCGACTTCGGACAAACGCTCTTCGACAATCGTGTGCTTAATCTGTCGCCAATAGAGGTGCGGTATGATGAGCGCCGTTACTTCTTTACAGAGGGTGTAGATCTGTTTAATAAAAATGACCTTTTTTACTCCAGAAGGGTTGGCGGCACACCCATCAACGCCAATAAGTTGAACAGCCAACTGGATTCGAATGAGGTGCTGACCCGCAACCCCGCAACCTCAAGGTTGTACAATGCTGCGAAATTTTCCGGTAGAACACGGAAGAACACCGGCATAGGTTTGTTTAATGCTGTGTCGGCAACTACCAATGCAACGGTGACAGACACTACCACCAATGCTGAGCGCAGGATACAGTCTTCACCGTTTACCAACTATAATGTAGTTGTGATAGATCAGGCATTGAAGAACAACTCCTACATAAGCCTGATGAATACCAATGTAAACCGAAAGGAGAAGAGCTATAATGCAAATGTGAGTGCGCTGCTGTTCAAATTTGCGGATAAAGCCAACAGATATGGTATCAGTGGCTCTGCTGATATGAGCCGCCTTTACCTGCCCGCGGCTACTGATGTAGGCTACAGGGGTATGCTGAATGTGGGTAAGCAGAGCGGCAACTATACCTGGTTTTTGCAGGCAAAGGCAATCAGCGACCGCTTTAATCCCAATGACCTGGGCTATCTGGACAGGAATAATATAGTATCCTACCTCTATTACAACACTTACAATACCTACAAGCCCTTCTGGCACATAAACACTACCTACAACAAGATAGGTATGGAGTATTACCGTGCATTCAATCCTAATGCATTTGCCAAGGCCGCCATTCATGGCAACCATACCATTATCTACAAGAGTTTTCATGCATCCGGTGCTTACTGGGATGCGCAGCCGGGCCACGCGCACGATTATTTTGAGCCGCGCACACCAGGCAGGTACTTCGAATACCCACGCAATTTTATGACCGGCGGATGGATTTCTTCGGATTACAGGCGCAAGTTTGCCTTTGACCTGGAGGGTAGTAAAAGATGGTTTCCGGAGAGTAGCCGTCGCAATTTATCGTGGATGGCATCGCCCCGATATCGCTTCACCGATAAGTTGTCTGCTATTTATAAGCTCAGCAGGAATTTTGGTAAGGATGAAGTGGGTTTTGTGAGCAATGTCAACGACTCTATTTACCTGGGTACCCGCAATCTGCATACTACGGTCAACACGCTCACCGCTGCTTATATCTTTACCGGCACTATGTCGCTGAAGCTGGACGGCAGGCACTACTGGTCGCAGGCCGAATATTCGAAGTATGGGCTGCTGGGTAAAGATGGCAGGCTGTCTGCTACCGGCTACAACACCAACCATAATATCAACTACAACTCGTTCAATGTTTTTGTCAATTTTGTATGGCAGTTTAAGCCCGGTAGTGAAATGAGCATAGTGTATCAGAACAGTATATACGCAACCGGCACAAACCTGATACAGGATTACATAAACGATGTGCAGTATACCTTTCAGGCACCACAGAGCAACAGCCTTTCATTGAAAATCATTTACTTCCTCGACTACCAGACGATGGAGCATGCACTGCATAGGAAAAGAGAAGGGTAGTAACTGGTAGTTTACACTTTCTGTAATACCTGCCTTTATTGTCCTTCCGTGTTACCCTACTTTCTTTTTTGCTTCGCCAAAAAAGAAAGTAGCAAAGAAAAAAGGCGATTTTTTGCCAAAGGCTCCGCCGGCAAAAAAATAGCTCTACGCTGTTGTCTAAAGCTCCTTTCAGCTGCCTGGCGCTGGTTTTTTGCCTATCGCTTACTTCTATTGTCCGGCATCAACGCCATATGGCATCCGTCTTCGTTTATTAGCGTCCTCAACTACATCTACGGCAAAAAATATGCGCCATCATAGGCTTAGCAACCGCGTTCTTATGATCAAATATTTAGTGTAATTATTGGAAGGTAGTTGTTAACAAGCATTACTTCAGCAGCTTAGTTATTGCTTGCTCGTCCCAGCCAAGGAAGAAAACATCGTTGCCAAAATCCCATACCGGCCGTTTGATGATGGAGTTGTATTTTATCATCAGGGCAATTGCTTTGTTTTTATCGTTAATGCCTGCTTTTTCTGTTTCGGTAAGCTGGCGGTAGGTGGTGCTGCGGGTATTGATGAGCTTATCTGCCGGCAGGTATTGCAGCCAGTGCTCTATGGTAGCTTGGTCTATGCCCGATTCTTTGTAATTGTGAAAATGGTAGGACTGTTTTTTTGCATCCAGCCATTTTAGGGCTTTTTGCATGGTGTCGCAGTTGTGTATGCCATATAGTTTAATCATGTGTTCAAATTTATGCAATTTCGATTTGCTGATACTTTTTGATTTTTCGATACCCGGAAAAAGTTGAACTAAGATTGTGCAGGTCCAAATTTGTTTTGCAGAGGGCATGAAAATAGAAAAATGACGTGGTAATCCCATCGAATGTAGTGCCTAAGATATCATTCAAAATTCAGAACAAAAATCAAACTACTTTTGTTTTTTGAAATACGAAAGTAAACGACCAACTATATGGGCTTCATAATTATTAGTATCATTTTTCTAGTGGCAGGTTTTATCATTTCTAAGTCAACAGAAAAAATATATGTACTGGGGAAGCCAGTTATGGCATTTGGGGTGGTTATTTTCTTATTCAGCATTATGTGGTCATCCATAGTACAGGTTGATGCGGGACACGTAGGTGTTCAGAAACTTTTCGGACAGGTGCGCCCCGATGTATTGAATAGCGGATTGCATTTTATAAACCCCTTGCTGGATATAGAGATGCTGGAAACCCGTACACAGAACTACACCATGAGTGGTGTGCACAATGAAGGCAATCAGGTAGGCGACGATGCCATAAGGGTATTGAGTGCCGACGGGCTTGAGGTTACCATAGATCTTACTGTATTGTTTAAGGTGGTTGCAGAGAGTGCTCCAAAACTTTTCAAACAAACGGGCTTAGACTACAAGGATAAAATAGTAAGGCCTATCTCCCGTACCAAAATTCGTGATAATGCTGTTTATTACGATGCTGTGGCGCTATACTCTACCAAGCGGGATGAATTTCAGGACAGGATTTACAAGGCAATTGACGACGATTTCAAAAAGCGTGGTTTGTTGCTGGAGAACTTGCTGATTAGGAACATAGCACTACCTACGTCTGTAAAAAATGCGATAGAATCGAAAATTAATGCTGAGCAGGAAGCGCAGAAAATGCAGTTTGTGCTGCAGAAGGAGCGCCAGGAAGCCGACCGTAAGCGGGTAGAGGCACAGGGTATTGCAGACTACCAGCGCATCATCAACGAAAGCCTTACTGACAAACAGTTGCAGTATGAGCAAATAAAGACCATGAAAGATCTTGCAGCCTCAAACAATGCAAAGATCATCATAATGGGTAAGGGAAATACGCCTATGATTCTGGATGCAAAGTAGTAATGGCGGTTGCGAGCGAGCACAAATTGGTCATTGATAATCAATGACCAATTCCTCCACGGTTTTTTAGTATTTCAGGTACAGGTACTTTGTAAAAGTGTTTTTCTTCCTGATAGAAAGATTTGTTGTTCATGTTTTTGGTGATGTATGCACGCACTTCATCGCTGTTTTTCAGACTACGCATAGTGGTGTCGTTTACTACTGCTACAGTTAGTTTATCAAAAGCAGCATTTGCGGCTACAATCTTCAGAAACATATACCCCTTGTTCTGAAAATACTTATCGTTTACTTCGTCGTAATCCCAGTAGGGTACGTTGATGAAAAGCGTCTTTCCTATTTTTGAGAAGAAAATATTGCCCTCGTAAGTGGGGTTTTCGCCACCCCGGTTCCAGAAGCGCGTATGATAGGTATTTGTCCAGGTTCTATCTCGCTGGTATACCTCGTAGAAGTTGTTCAGATTGGTATCTTCTCTGAATTTCCACACACCATTTATTCTGTTTTCTCTACAGTCGTCGGAAGGCTGGCTGATAGGGTAGCTGGCTACATTTTTGCAGCCGCACATGTGAATACTCAGCAAGGCCGCTATTATTACAATCAGGTATGCTCTCATCTTGCTAATTTATTAATTATTATTGAATGTTAGTATGTCCGTATGCGAAATTTTACAAGCAAGTATGTTTTCAAGAATTCTATTTCACATAATACGGAATTGGCAATGTGGCTCTCAAGTCGCTAAAGTGTGTTTCGCTTCTTTTAAGTGTTTTTGTGTTGAAGCGATTTTAGTAGTAATTTTCCAAACATAAATCTGGCTGATGATAACTTCTGTGATTCCTAAATTGCCCTATATCGACAAGGCAAAGACTCTAAACTTTTATGTTGGGAAGTTGGGCTTTGTGCTGGATGCTGATTACGGCGACTATCTTATTTTGCATAGAGATGCGGCTGAGTTGCATTTTTTTTCCTATCCCACTATTGTACCCGGCAAGTCGGATTTTATGATATACCTGCGTATAGACAGTGGTATAGAACTGCTCTATGAACAATGGAAGAATAACGGACTACATTTGGCACAAGCGGGAAAGCTGGAAACAAAGCCGTGGGGGCAGCAGGAGTTTGCGCTTATAGACCCTAATGGTACATTGCTGACTTTTGGGCAGTCGGTGGGGTGACGCGGTAGGAGACAAATGCAAGCGGCATTTTGTACTACGGTGAGCCGGGATAATAACGTCCATTTGTATTAAATTAGTATAAAAACAACACGATATGAGCGCAAGTGTCATAAATGATATGAGGAAGGAGGTGAAAAGATATATAGACATAGCGGATGATAAAACAGTGAAGATGATCTATGCAATGCTGGAAGTGGAGCAGAAAGAAGATGAGTGGTCGGATAAAGTATTCCTAGCTGAGATGGATCGCCGAACAAAGGAATATGAAACCGGTGCCGCCAGGGTGTTTACTCTTCAGGAAATGGAATACAACGCAAAGGAAGCCTATAAACAAACGGGGTTTTGTAAAATTGCGCACTCTGGCTGAGATTTTTTTATTTTCATGGTTAGGGGTTTAAGCAATTGATATTCAATTGTTTATGTTTTTATTGGCCTTAGATTCTTGCGCAAAAGTTGCACACTTTTGCGCGCGTAAAATTTATAATAAGTATTATTTATTATGCAAGTAGTGGTAAACACTCAGAATAAAAAGCTGTGCTTACATGCTAAAAAGCACTACAATACTACAAAATCTGTGCCAAGAATCAATAAAATGACAAGAATAGTGAGTTGGATATCGCCAGTGAAAAACACTGGAAGCAAAATAGACACCATTGGAAAACACTGGCGCCAAACGGGGGATTGACTGCCGCTATGACGTAGTCAGAGACATACGCCAAACTATATTTTATACTACGCCGAGCTGGGGAACCTGGATGTACCGTCATTTACAACGAAATATAGAGTACATCCACACCTCTAAATCCAGCTGAGTCTGATTTGAGTAATAGTTCAACTCTATCTTCATTGTAATAGTATTTTAATGATCGATTTATATAAATCCCCTTAGGACATTCGAAAAAAATATATTTTTCATTCTCTTGATGATTAATATAGTGTAGGAAATCGTTCTTCGTGAGTTTATTGTATGCTATTGTACCTAAGTAAACTGTGCTGTCGTCTAAAACTTTGACTAAAGATAATTCGATTTCTCCACCCCAAAAGGAAGAATCATAAATTGGATTGCATGGTAAACAATGGTGACGAACTAAGGTTTTCCAAGTATGTTTCCCCTCCATCTGTGCTGTATATTGTTTTGGGTTAAATGGCACTGGGGAAGGAGGTTCATTGCCAGACTTATGGCAGCTAATAGCAAAAATGAATATACAGGTCGTTAGAATTATTTTGTTGTTCATGGTTTTACTTTTTAATAATACTACAAAAACAATACCTGGAATAGAAAATGAATCATCCCAGGTTGTTCCTACCCACCGTTCAGTTGAAGAGCGATAATGTAGCCTCGGCGCAGCTTTCCCAATTGCTCAAATCATCCAAAACTTTGTATTATGAATGGTAAAATTATCTTATTTTCTATTAATAGTCAGGTTTTTCATGTAGGTTTGCCCTAGCCAACTATCTTAAGAAGAAGATGCAATTAGCCCAGAGATTAAATTCCTTTTCAGAGCCCCAGACAATAAAGATGGCCAAGCTAGGCCGCGAACTGAAAGCAAGGGGAGTAAATATAGTAGATCTGAGTCTGGGTGAGCCCGACTTCAAAACCCCGGAACACATACGCAATGCTGCCATAGCCGCCATAAATGAGGGCTATAACAAGTATACGCCTGTGTCTGGTACGCCCGAGCTGCTGGAGGCCATAAGCACCAAGCTAAAAAGGGATAACAACCTGAACTATGCTACCAATGAAATCATAGTGTCTACTGGTGCCAAGCAGTCGCTGGCAAATGCTGTACTGTGTATGGTAGACCCTGGCGATGAGGTGATCATACCTACTCCATTCTGGGTGACCTATGCTGCGCAGGTGCAGCTGGCAGGTGGTGTGGTAAAGCTGGTAAACTGTTTTATAGAAACTGATTTCAAACTACTGCCGGAGCAACTGGAACAGGCAATAACGCCCAAGACCAAGCTCTTCATCTTCTCATCGCCTTGCAACCCTACGGGCAGTGTATATACCCGGGAAGAACTGGCAGGCCTGGTAGAGGTTTTCAAGCGACATCCGCATGTGAGCATCATCAGCGATGAGATATATGAGTACATCAACTTTATAGGTGGTCATGAGAGCATAGCGCAGTTTGCCGACATAAGGGATAGGGTAGTGGTGATAAATGGTATGTCGAAGGGGTTTGCAATGACCGGCTGGCGTATAGGGTATATGGCGGGTCCGGCGGAGCTGGTGAAAGCATGCGACAAGCTGCAGGCACAGTTTACATCGGGTGCCAACATTATAGCCCAGCGTGCTTCGATAGTGGCATTGCTCAGCGATCTGGGTCCCACGCACGAGATGGTAGCTGCCTACAAGCAGCGCAGAGATTATGTAACCGGTGCACTACAGCAAATGCCCGGTGTAAAGGCTAATACGCCTGGTGGGGCATTTTATGCATTCCCACATATAAAGCCACTCTTTGGTAAGCAGTATGGCGAATACGTGATCAATGATGATGTGGATATGAGTATGTATCTGCTCAACGAGGGTCATGTATCTACGGTATGTGGCAGTGCTTTTGGTAATCCTAACTGTATACGGTTGTCTACCGCAAACTCTATGGACAACCTGAGGGAGGCAATGAGCAGGATAGGGGACGCGTTGGGAAAACTTTCGTAGGTTAAAATAGCTGTTGAGGGGTGTTTTTGATTGTTCAAGTATTGCCTACAGGTAAGTAGCGTTCCGATAGTTACCGGAAGCCACAGGCTTGCAACGTCGTTCAAGGCTATACGTAAACCTTCGCCATGACAGTTGTGAGAGTGGGTTGATTGCTGCCGGTTTTTGGCAATTTGTTGTGAGCGGATAGTATGTAAAACCACCTATTTCTAATGAATATTGCCGGTAAGTTTTCTCTTTTATTTTTCTTTCTTTTTTATAGTATTGGTGTTGTGGGTCAGGTGTATACCATATCCGGACAGGTGGCAGACCGTAAGGACAATGCACCGTTGCCGGGTGTGGCTATAAGGGTAACCAATACTGCCGACACCTCTGTGAAAACCGGTGGTGTGACAGACATAGACGGGAATTTTGAGGTAATAAATCTGCTGCCCGGCAGCTATGCAGTACAGCTCAATTATCTGGGATATACCAGGCTAAACAGGACGGTAACCATTGCTGACAATAATGTGCTGATGGGCAAGCTGCAAATGGAGGCTGAATCTAAACTGCTGAAGGGGGTAACAGTGACCGGCAAGCAGATACGCGCCGAGCAAAAAGGTGACACCAGCCAGTTTAACGCGGATGCTTACAAAACTAATCCGGATGCTACTGCAGAAGACCTGGTAAGCAAAATGCCGGGTGTAACAACTGACAACACAGGCGTAAAAGTAAATGGCGAAACAGTGCAGCAAATACTGGTAGATGGCAAGCCGTTTTTTGGTACAGACCCCTCTATGGCACTCAAAAATCTGCCATCGGAGGTGATAGATAAAATTCAGGTCTTCGACCGGCTCAGCGATCAGTCTACATTTACGGGATTTGATGATGGCAATGCACAGAAGACCATGAACATCATCACCAAAAGAAACAAAAGCGAGGGCGTTTTTGGTAAGGTGTATGCAGGCTATGGAACTGATGAAAGATATATAGCCGGTGGCAATCTTAATTTCTTCAACGACGACAGGCGGGTGTCTGTACTGGGATTGTCGAATAATATAAACCAGCAGAATTTCAGCAATGAGGATATACTGGGTGCCACAGCAGGCAGCAATCAGAGCAGGGGCGGCGGCGGCCGTGGTGGCCCTGGCGGCAGGGGCGGCGGTGGTGCCAACAACTTTATGGTGGGGCAGCAGGGTGGCATAGCTGCTACCCATGCGGCAGGGCTCAACTATAGCAACAACTGGGGCAAGAAGATAAAGGTAAGCGGCAGTTATTTTTTCAACAATACGGACAACGTAAATAACTCAGATCTTTCCAGAAACTACTTCACAGCACAGGATACAATTCTATACACTGAAAAATCGTCTTCGGAAGCTGTGAACACCAATCACAGGTTCAATGGCAGGATGGAGTACACTATAGACTCTGCAAACTCAATCACCTTTACCCCGGCTATAAGCCTGCAACAAAACAACACCAATACGGGCAGCGATGCCGGCAACAGCAGGGCCGATGTGCTGCAGAGCAAAACAGACAACAACACTACTGCCAACAGCAATGGCTACAATGCCACGGGTAATCTGCTGTATCAGCACAAATTCGGGAAGCCACGCAGAACCATATCTATAAATGTGAATGGTGCCATGAATGAAAAGACCGGCGACGGTAGCAACTATTCGCTGAATGAGTATTATGGTGCCCAGCCCGATACCGTGCTCCGCGACCAGCGCTACGACTTGTATAACAACAGCAATACCATATCTGCCAACCTGTCTTACACAGAGCCTGTGGGCGAAAAAGGGCAGTTGCAGTTTTCGTACAATCCATCTTTTCAGCAGAGCGGATCTAATAAAGAGACTTATAACAAAGCGGCAGGTGCTAATGATTATACCCTGCGGGATACACTGTTCTCGAACCTTTATAGGAATAACTATACCACACAGAAAGGAGGAGTAAGCTACCGGATAGGCGACCGCACATCCTCCTTCAATATAGGTGCAAATGTGCAACAGGCTACACTGGATGGTGAGCAGCAGTTTCCGCGGGTATTTACCTTGTCGCGCTCTTTTTTTAGTGTGCTGCCCAATGCCTTTTATAATCATCGGTATACCGATGGCAGAAACATGAGGGTGATGTACCGCACAAGCACCAATGTGCCATCTGTGAATCAGTTGCAGCAGGTAATAGACATATCTAACCCGCTACTGCTGCGCACCGGCAATGCTGCACTAAAGCAGACCTATGAGCAGACTTTGGTGGTGCGCTATGGGCTCACCAGGGCAAATAGCGGCAAGAACTTTTTTCTGAACCTGTATGTGAATAATACGCACAACTATATAGGAAATGCGACCTATATACCTGCCAATGATTCGCTATATGCTGACCCTGTAACGAATACGTCTATACTTATAAACCGTGGAGGGCAGCTATCGCAACCGGTGAACCTGAATGGCTACTGGAGTTCGCGCTTCTTCCTTACCTATGGCATGCCGGTGGGTGTTATTAAAAGCAATATCAACTTCAACGGCGGAATGAACTATACCCGTAACCCCGGTATGATAAATAACGTAGTCAACTATTCGGGCAACTACATACCATCGTTTGGGGTGGTGCTGAGCAGCAATGTGAGCGAAAAGATAGATTTTACATTGTCTTACTCCGGCAACTACAATGTGGTGACAAACACCATACAGGCACAGGCAAATAATAATTTTTATAACCATGCTGCTACATTCCGTGTCAACTGGATTTTCCTCGAAAATTTTGTGCTCAACAGCAACGTCACCAATAGCTACTATACCGCCTTTAGCGGCACAGGCAATCAGAATTTTTATCTATGGAATGCATACGTAGGGTACAAGCTGTTCAAGAAAACACTGGAAGCCCGCATTAGCGTATATGACTTGCTGAACGAGAACACCAGCATCAGCCGCACAGTAGCCGAAACCTACATAGAGAACGCCAATACCCAGGTGCTGAAGCAGTACTTTATGTTTCAGCTTACCTACACCATTCGCAAACTAAAGAGTGGTAAGATGCCGGAGCCTGAAAAGTTGGATGAACACATGATGCCACCACCGGGTGGCGATATGAGGCGGAGAGGCTAGGGTTTTTCCGAAGACCTGCCTACCGCAGGCAGGGGTGCGGAGACGCAGCGTCTTTTTTAACTTGGCAATGATATCTGGCAAGTGGATAGGTGCAATTGAATAGGGTAGCCAATGCGGATATTATTCGCACCGGCAAAATTGTAACTCAAAGCCAATATTTCTTTATTTGAATTTGCAAAGTTGTATTATTGTGCAAATCAGTTTATTTTTCAGAAAAAAATCAGTCCAGATGTTTTATCGTTTTCGTTTGTTGATAGCAGTGATAGCAGTTTGTATGCTTATAGTGTCGTGTGGAGAAAAGAAGGCAAAGCCGGTGGCCGGCAGTCCGGTTATAATGGAGCATTACAACCGGGGCAATGACCATGTGCTTTTTGATAAGCTGGATAGTGCGGTGATGGAATACGAGCAATGTATAAAAGCCGATTCGGGATTCTGGCGTGCCTATTATCAGTTGGGTGGGGTATACCAGTTGAAGGGTGATTTTAATGCATCGCTGTATTGTTTTTCGAGGTCTATAGAGCTGAACCCTGAGTTTACCTTGGGCTACTTCAACAAGTCGAACCTGGAAGATCTGATAGGCGACGAGAAGGGTAGTCTCAGAGACCTGAACAGGGCTATAACACTCAAGAAGGATTTTTTTATTGCCATATTATCGCTTGCACGTAAAACATCTGCTACCGGCAATTATAAGTTGGCTGTAGAGATGTTTGATTCTGCAATCAACATACGTCCCGATTTTTATCTGGCATATAGTATGCGTGGGTCATGCAAGTTTAAGATGGGCGATTTTGCAGGTGCTGTAAAAGACTTCAGCGATGAGATAGAGCTGATGCCCAACCACTCTATGGGTTATGTGAACAGGGCAGTAGCCTATGGCGAAATGAAAAATTTTCGTGCAGGTATCGGCGACCTGTCGCAATCCATACAGCTTGACCCATTGTGGTCGCAGGCCTACATATACCGTGGTGTTTTTTATCATAAGGCAGGTGTGAAAGATAGCGGTTGCGGCGATTTCAGAATGGCATTCAAGCTGAAGAATCCACAGGCAGAGGCATACTCTAAGGAGTATTGTAAGTAGTACAGACGTTCTGGTTTACCATCGGCTATGGCATATCTGTAAGATCTACCAATGTTTTAATTTTTGTATATTCAAATCTTATTGTGTACATTTATTAAAACAATTTTCTATGAAAAGAATAGGTACACTTGTAGCATCTATATTGTTGCTCAGTGCCATGAGCAGCAATGCACAGATATTTTGGACAGAGAATTTTACAGGAGGCTCTACCGGGCTTGAGGTAGGTAGTTTCAGCAGCACCAATGGCGCCTGGTCACTGGCCGTCACGGGCACAGAGGATGCAGATCCTAATCCGTGGTATGTAAGTTGTCAGGAGGCAGGGCAACTGGCCGGCGTGTGTGGCAATACATGTGCAGCAGCCCCCGGTCTGGGTGCCTCACTTCACATTGGATCTTCGTTGTCTGATGGCGGAGCCAGCTATAATGCGGGAGGGCTTTGCCCAATTATCTGTGTGACGACAGATAGGCGTGCAACATCACCCACCATCAACTGTACTGGTAAATACAATGTCCGATTGAAATTTTATTATATTCTGAACGGACAGGGCACTACAGATGATGGTAGTGTGTATTATTCTCCTGATAACGGCGCTACCTGGAGTTTGCTAGTGACGCCACCCAAAACTACCGTATGCTCAAGTATGCAGGGACAGTGGGATACCCTGGGTGTATTGCTGCCGGTAAGTGCCAATAATAATGCGACTGTAAAAATTGGATTCAGGTGGGTGAATAATGATGATGGTGCCGGATCAGATCCTTCGTTTGCAGTAGATAGTGTTTCGCTGAGAACGCCGGTAAGCACTGGTCCACCATCGGCTTCTATGACCGCCAGTGCTACCACTGTGTGCGAGGATAGCAGCCTTACCTTCACCAACACCAGCACCGGCACGGTAGATAGCGCCAGGTGGAGCGCACCCGGAGATTCGGTAGTAGCTGCCGGAGCCAGTATAACTAAGATATTTTTCAAGACAGCGGGTACCAAAACAGTGAAACTATACCTGTATGTAGGCGGAGTAAAAGTAGACTCGGCCAGCACTACCATAACGGTGAACCGTGCTCCCAGCCCGGTGATTACCAAAACGGTAAGTACCTACTCTGTGCCGGCACTGTATACTGCCTATCAGTGGTACACGGTTGGGTTTCCGCCTACGCCTATAGCCGGTGCTACCAATGCTACCTATACCACTACTGTTACCGGCAGTTATGCAGTCATAGTAGACTCGGCAGGATGCAAGGGCGCTGCGGTTTATTTTATGCCTGGCGGTATACAAAGTCTGAGTGGTGCAGAGAATACTTACTGGTTGTCCCAGACAGGTAGCAATACCATGAACCTGCATGCCACCCAAAACTTAGATGAGGCACTTTACGTAAACATATACGATGTGACGGGCGGAAGGGCACTCAGCGAAATATGGGAAAAAGGAAATGCCAACAAAGAGATTTCCGCAATGACGCTGCCTGCAGGTATGTATATAGTGAAGTTGGGCAATGCACAAACATCTGTGGCACTAAAGTGGATGAAACAATAACTATAATAATATCATAGGTAAAATCTCCCTGTTGTTTTTCAGGGAGATTTTTTGTTTAGAAAAGAAGACGTACTATTGATATTGATAGTGCCAGTTTCCCTTCGGAGCGGTTGGCACAATGGAAATGGTCTAATTTATTAAGCCCTTGCTAAAAAAATAAACGAAATGAGAGCAATGCTTATAATGCGTATTCTGGCAATAATAACAGTAAACCTTGTGTTCTGGTATCTCATATACTCATCGCCTGGTAACAAAGTGATAATAGGTATGTATGTGTTTTTCGGTACGCTTCAACTGATTTTTGTAGTGCCTAAAATAATCAGGGATTTAAAGAAGAAGGCGTAGTTAGCGGACAGGCAAAGTTTGAGGAATGTTCGGGGATATCTTTTTCCTGGGCTTAGTGTTTGTCTCTTTGGTTAGAGAAACTGAAGATATTAGTAACTCAATAAGCAACTTGTACTCCTTATATGATTCCATATCAGGATTCTTCACCAGAATATTGGCTGATTTTAGTTCTTTGAAACTACTATGTCGTTGAAGGTTTACCACCGAGGATTTTGTTATTAAATACTAACACAAAAATAGCTAAATATATTGATATTCCACCTATTACTTGACTCGTCAAAGCCACTTTAAATCAAAAATTTCCTAAACATTCAGACACCAATAATCGTAACTTTTGCTCAACAACTGAATTTGCCCTAAGCATTCCCTCTTCCACTTTTAACAAATAAATAATCAAAAACGCCTTATTCTTGCTTTATGAAAATAAGGTTGTTCTTATGGCTGTTATTATCTTGTACCATCAGGGCTATGGCGCAGACAGATAGCATGGCTGATGCACAGGATAAGCCTAAGACAGAGCTGAAATATAATCTTAGCAGGGATGGCAGCAAATACATCAAAGCTACTTTTCTGAATCAGGTATGGGTGCGGTATGATAACAGTAATCCCGGCACTACTGTTAATGGTGCACCTAAGGATAATACATTTGATATAGGCCTACGCCGCACCAGAATGCAGCTCTACGGGCAGCTCACAGGCCATGTGTTTTTTTATACACAGTTTGGTATGAACAACTTCAACTACCTCTCTCAGAATTCGGGCAACCGTAAGCTGCAGCCATTTTTTCACGATGCGCTGGGTGAGTACAAGGTGTTTAAAAACGATGAACGGCTGAAGTTTGGTGCCGGGCTGTCTGTTATTAATGGGCTTAGCAGATTCACACAGCCGGGTATTGGTAATATAATGACGACAGATGTACCTGTCTTCCTGCAGGTGACTGTAGACCAGACCGATGAATTTGCCCGTAAGCTCAGTACATATATTCGTGGCCAGTGGGGCAAGTTCGATTACCGCATTGCCATATCTGACCCTTTCCCAATACAGACCAACGGACAGACGGTACCACCGATTAGTAAGAACGCCACCTTCACTCCTTACGGTCATACCTACCAGTATTCGGGAATGCTGATGTATAATATTCTGGACAAAGAGCCACACACCACGCCCTATATGGCAGGCACCTATCTGGGCGATAAGAAGATACTGAACATAGAAGCCGGCGCCATCTATCAGCAGGATGCCAACTGGCGTCTGGATGGGGCAGACACTGCGTTTAATGATATGCTGCATTGGTCGGTAGCGGCCTTTGCCGACATGCCGGTAGCCAACAATAAGTATGCGCTCAATGCTTACGTGGGTTACTACGCTACAGATTATGGTCCGGGCTATGTGCGCAACAACGGTATTATGAATCCTGCAAATGGCAACAGCAATCCGGCTGTGTTTAGCGGAGGTGGTAATGCGTATCCTATGTTTGGTACAGGCAACAGCATTTATGCTCAGGCAGGTATTCGCCTGCCCAATGAACTGCTGGGTGCAGCAGGCACTCTATTGCCCTACGTATCTTTCCGCACATCTGCCTACGAAAGACTCAGCGACCCGGTGAATGTATACAATGCCGGTGTGAACTGGCTAATCAATAAACACCAGTCTAAACTGTCGCTAAATTATGAGGTGCGACCTGTGTTTGAAACCATGGCTGGCGGCGATATAGAGCGTGTGTCTGATGCCGGTAGCGTTTGGCTTCAGTACCAGATATTCTTTTGACGGCGAGTATAATACAGAAAAGCAAAAAGAGCATTGAGGTTTAGTTCAATGCTCTTTTTATATGCTAGAAAAGGTTTTGTAAACCTCTTACCCTTTTAACAATTTACCTTCTTGCCCTTTTACCCATTTAAGCACTTACTTCGCTTCCATTAGCTTCATCAATTCGTCCAGTTTTGGCTCCAGTATTATCTCTGTGCGGCGGTTTTGCCCGCGGCCTTCAGGCGTGCTGTTGGGCGCTATAGGGTCATACTCGCTTCTGCCGCTGGCTACCAGTTTGGCAGGTGTTACATGGTATTCGTCTATCAGCACATGGGCTATAGAGGTTGCGCGTGCCGTGCTCAGTTCCCAGTTGTCGGCAAACTTTGCCGTATGTATTGGCAGGCTGTCTGTATGACCTTCTATATTGATGTTTATCTCTGTACTGGTATTGAGTACCCCTGCTACTTTAGACAGTGCATCCTTTCCCTTAGGGTTTACTACTGCGCTGCCCGATGGGAACAGCAGGCTTTCCTGCATGCTTATGTACACCTTGCCGTTTTTCATTTTCACGGTCAGCTCATTGCTGTTGAAGCCTTTGAGTGCCTCAGCTATTTTTTTGCGTAGTGCCTCTGCTGCTGCTTGCTGCTGGTCCAGCAGTGCCTGCAGTTGTTCCAGGCGTTGGCGTTGCGATGCAATCTGTTCTTTGGTAGAGTTGAGCTGTCTTTTAGTATTTTCTTTTTCATCACCCAGTACATTTACTTTGTTGGTCAGGTCTTTTACCGTTCCTTCCAGTGTGCTTATGCTGTCTTTGAGCCTGGCTATACGGCCGTTGAGTGCCGTTATGTTATTTTTCAGATCCAGATTGGCGGCATTCAGTTTTTTATTCACGTCCACCTGATCATTTAGCTGTTTGTTGAGTGCCAGTTTTTCGGCTTTTTCTTTTTCAGCCCTTGCCGTTTCGGCATCATATTTCTTTTTAGAAACAATGCAGGATGTCATACTGAGGCTGGCAGTGCTTACCAATGCAATCGCAAAAAGCGTTTTTCTCATTTTGTGTGATTTTTAGATGGGTGTACAAAAACTGTACCAATCGCAAAAGTAAGACATTTTTTAGTGGTCAATATTGTAAGTTGTTCCATGCCTTGAAAACAGAAATGCTATAATCTAAACAATATCCAAAGGCTTTTAGCGTTATTTTTTTACCTTTGCCAATACTTTATCTTGATGAGTCTTAGAAGATTATTTTCCCTCATAACAATAGTGTGCGCTCTTTTTGTGGTGCGTGTCGATGCTCAAAACCAGCCCATTGGTAGCTGGCGTTCTTTTTTGCCCTATAGCACCGCTATTGGTGTTGCCACAGATGGTAATACACTGATGACTATAGGAGATCAGGCGTTTTACACTTTTAATGGTCTTACCGGTCAACTGGATGCCTACAGCAAAGTAGAGGGCATGTCTGACATAGGGATGCAGTGCATTGGCTATGATATGGCTACATCTACTACCGTGCTGGTATATACGAATGGCAACATTGATTTGTTTAAGGACAATACTTTTTATAATATTCCCGAACTGAAAATCAAAACAGTAGCCGGCTCCAAGACCGTTTATGAAGTTTTTACACTCAACGGCTATGCCTATCTCAGTAGTTCTTTAGGGGTTATAGTGCTTGATTTGGCAAAACGGAATGTAAAAGAAACCTATGAATTTAATATCAATAATCAGGTGGTACCGGTAAGTAGTATTACCAGTATGGGCGACTCTTTGTATGCAGTTACGTCCAAAGGGGTATTTAGTGCCAATAGAAACAGCAACGAGTTGCAAAATTTTCAGATATGGAAATCAATCGATACTTCTCTGGGATATATTACCATTACAGCTTTGAATGGCTCATTATTTGTATCTACTTTAAATGCGGTATACAAGCTAGATAATGGTGTGCGGGAACTACTTTACACTACACCCTCGTCTATTGGGCATATTGATGCAAGCGCCAGCAATCTGTACATAAGTGAGTACGATACTTCTAATTTCAGCGGTTCAATAAAAATATACAACACAGCTGGCGGTATATATGATTCTATTCCCACTCCGGCCATCCAGGCGGTTCAGGTTGTTCAGACACTTGATGGTGTTGTGTGGATAGCAAATGCGAATGGTGGATTGATGAAGTATAATGAAAAGAAAGAGCTGGGCTTCTTCACTCCCAGAGGTCCGCTTAATCCTAACTCATTTGATATCTATGCTCATAACAAAGAGTTTTGGGTGGCACATGGTGGCTTTACGGACATGAATCTGCCATCCGGCAATTTTTCGGGTTTATGTAATTATAAAGATGACAAATGGAGGTATCTGACAAGGTATGTGTATCCACCATTCAACGAACTGAGCGACTTCTGTGTTTTTGAGAAAGATGAAGTAAGCGGGGTAGTATATGCAGGTTCGTTTTCACGTGGTTTATTTATTCTTAATCCGGATGGTACATACGAACATCTCAATGAAAATTCCATTTTCGATCCCAGCATTTCTATAGGGCTTAGCCGCAGGCAGGTAGCAGGGCTGGGGCTCGATAGCAAGCGCAACTTATGGGTGTCTACTATGTATTCTGTGAGTCAGCTATATGTGAGAACTCTTGAGAATGAATGGTATAAATTCAAGGTGCCGGGTGCCATATATGGCGGTGCAATAGTGGTTGATGATGAAGATCAGGTGTGGTTTTCGGGCCAGGGAGGAGGCGGACTGAATGTATACAATGCCAATGGTACTGTGGCTGATAAGTCGGACGACTTCAGTTATCATTTGTCTACCGGTAAGGGGTTTGGCAATCTGCCATCTAATTTGGTGAACTGCCTAGCTAAAGATAATAATAATAATATATGGGTAGGCACTGCCAATGGTATTGGAATTATAAACAACTGTAGTGCCCCTTTCAATCAGACGCCTCCCTGCGATGCTGAAATACCCATAGTACAGTATGACGAGTATGCTGGCTACCTCTTTGCCGGCAACAATGTGCGTACCATAGCTGTAGATGGTGCCAACAGAAAATGGGTAGGTACTTACGAGGGTGTGTGGTTGCTTTCGCCCGATGCCGGAAAAATTATTTACAGGTTCACCACCGATAACAGCCCGCTCCCATCAAACCGAATACAGAAAATAACTGTAGATCAGGTGACAGGCGACGTATACATTGGCACCGAACAGGGGCTTATGAGTTACAGAAGCACCGCCACCGAAGGTGGTACTACCAATAAAGAAGTGCTTTCGTTTCCTAACCCTGTGCCATCGGGCTATACAGGCACTATAGCCATAAAGGGCCTGGTGGCCAATGCAGACGTGCGCATCACTGATATAAGCGGGCAATTGGTATACCGTACCAAAGCACTGGGTGGTCAGGCGGTTTGGGATGGTCTGGACTATACAGGGCGTAAGCCGCAAAGCGGTGTATACCTTATTTTTGCTTCAGACAATACAGGTGAAGAAACCTATACCGGCAAACTGGTATTCTTAAAATAAAATGCTCCACAAAACCACAGGTATTGCGTTGCGCGCAGTAAAATATGGCGATACCAGCCTTATCGTTACTCTGTTTACATTACACTTCGGCATACAGGCATATATGGTGCAGGGGGTACGCAGCACTACTGCCAGCAGAAACAAAGCCAGTTATTTTCAGCCCGGCACCTTACTGGATATGGTGGTGTATATGCAGCCCAATAAGAGCCTGCAACGCATCAGAGAGTTTCAGGCTGCCTATCTCTACACCACTGTGCACGATGATGTGGTGAAAAACAGTATTGTACTTTTCTCGTCCGAAATTCTATTGCGACTCTTGCCGGAACATGCACCGCTGCCGGAGTTGTTTACTTTTGTCTATCAATACTTTACCGACCTGGATACCACTCCTGCCAAACAAACTGCTAATATGCCACTATATTTTCTGGTGCAGTGCAGCCGGTTTCTGGGCTATGAGCCCAAAGGAGTCTATAGCGAAGAGACCCCATACCTCGATTTACAGGAGGGCGGTTTCTCTGCACATACACCATTTATGGCGCCCTTTATTGCCGATGTGGATGCGAAAGCGCTCAATGAAATGATTATTGCAGACAGCTATGAGCAGGTAATGGATACGGCAATGAGCAGCGACATGCGGCTGCGGCTCATAGACTGGTACATAGCTTATTTGCAGCAACACACACAGCATCTGGGCAATGTGCGCTCGCTGCAGGTGCTCAGGGTGGTATTGCATTAATTTTAGTGAGCGGATGTTTGGTAAGGGTGGTTTTTAAAATAGTCGTTTTTATAATATTTATTGAGTTTAGTTTTTAACCTCTTTTTCTGTTTATTCTGTGGCGCATTCTCCCAATACCTTTTTACATTTGCTATCCCCTTATGAAGCTGATTAAGACGATACTTGGGTATGTTTATGCTGTTTATGCATTGCTGGTATTTATAGCCACCATGCTGGTAGTGCTTATACCCATTTGGCTCATATCCCTGCTCAGCGAGCCATCGCGGGCCAGGTGTCTACATCCTGTTTTCAGGCTCTGGATGGGCGTATATATGCCACTTATTTTTTGTCCGGTATTTCGCAAGGGTAAACATCATTTTCGCAAAGGGCAGAATTACGTGGTGGTCATCAATCACAATTCATTGATGGACATTCCCGTGTCGTCGCCCTGGATACCCGGCCCTAATAAAACCCTTGCAAAGATGGAAATGGCAAAAGTGCCCTTGTTTGGTATCATTTATAAAACCGGCTCAATTCTTGTAGACCGAAAAATAGAGGGTAGTCGCAGGGAAAGTATCACCCGCATGCAGGAAACACTGGACATGGGTATACATCTCTGTCTGTACCCCGAGGGTACCCGAAACAAAACAAGCCATGCGATACAGCCGTTTTTCGATGGCGCATTTATTACCGCCATCAGGGCACAGAAGCCGGTGATGCCGGGAGTGATATTCAACACTGGCAAGATACTGCCGCATGATGGTAAAGGATGGGCACGCCCGTTACCGGTGCGCATTCATTTTCTGGAACCTATACCTACCGCAGGTCTTACCCTTAATGATGTGGCAGGTTTAAAAGAACAGGTGCATAGATTAATGGAAACTTATTACATTGAAAATCAAAACACACCCCTATGACATTTACTATTATTGGTACCGGCAACATGGCATGGTTTATAGGCAACAAGCTGGTAGCGGCCAGGCATTTATGTAAAGGTGTATTTGGCAGAAATAAGGATGCAGTGCAGAATCTGGCAAGTGCATTGCTCTGCAATGTACATGGCGATATTAAAGCGGCTAAAGAAATAGAGGCAGATGTCTGTTTTCTTGTAGTATCAGACAATGCAGTAAGTGCCGTTGCCGAGCAGCTCTTATACAAAAAGACGGTTTTGGTTCATACCTCCGGTGCTGTGCCGCTAGACACTATAAGCAAAGCGGCAACAGACACTGCCGTTTTATGGCCGGTTTATTCTATTTCCCGAAACAACCCTCCTACCCATCGCAATATTCCCACTGCTTGGGAGGTTTCATCGCCCAAAGCCGAAAAATATGCGTTGGCAATGGCACATATATTTACCGATGTGTTGTTTGAAGCGAAGTATGAGCAGCGCAAATGGTTGCATCTGTCAGCAGTAATCAGCAATAACTTCACCAATCACCTTATGGTTATTTGCAGGCAGATATGTGCCGAAAACAAATTGCCGTTTTCTGCATTAGAGCCCATTATAGACCAAACCTTTTCCCGCCTCAAACAATCAACACCTTCGTCTGTGCAGACAGGACCGGCCGTAAGGGGTGATACCGCTACTATCAGCGATCAAACGAAACTACTGGAGCAGCATCCGCACTGGCAGAAATTGTATACTGCTATTACTGAGTCTATACAGGTTACCTCCGCTCATCCTATATCCCCAGCACCTCAAAATGGAAAGGAGGCCTGATGAAAACACTTTAGGATCCTTTTTATTTGTGTGCTCCTTTTTCCGCACCGGGATACTGCTGTGGTATTTGCGTTTTCTGAGGTATTGTTTGTAATTGTCTTACTCTTATTTTGTCAATCTTCCTTATAACCGTATCTTTCAGCCAAGATGGTACAGGTAGGTAGTTATAATACGTTGAAAGTGGTTAAGGAAGTAGACTTCGGTATGTATCTGGATGGCGATCCGGATGAGATATTATTGCCGAAGCGGTATGTGCCGGAAGGACTGAAGCCGGACGATGAAATCACAGTTTTCATTTATCATGACAACGAAGGCAGGCTTATAGCTACAACCGACAAACCTGTGGCAGTAGTGGGCGAGATTGCTATGATGGAAGTTGCCGATGAAACCAAGTTTGGCGCATTCCTGAAATGGGGGATAATGAAGGATGTTTTTATTCCTATAGCCTACCAGGACATAAGGATGAAAAAGGGCGAAAAGCGCATGGTGATGCTGGTAATTGATGCCCAGACAGGCAGGGTCACAGCTACCGAAAAAGTAGACCAGTTTCTCAGCAATTATAACCTCACGATTAAGGAAAATGACGAAGTAGATTTAGTGGTTTTTCAGAAAACAGATATTGGCTACAAAGTAATCATCAACAGTAAACATACAGGGGTGCTGCATTTCAATGAAGTGTTCAGAGAGTTGCAGCCCGGAGAAAAACTACGGGGATTTATCAAGGCTATCAGGCCGGGCAATAAAATAGATGTATCGCCGGGTGTAAAAGGATATGTGCGCGTAAAAAACGAAGAAGACCGCCTGATAGACCTGCTCAAAGAGAATAACGGTTACCTTCCCTATAACGATAAGTCAGATCCTGAAAGCATCTATGCTTTTTTCGGGATGAGCAAGAAAACATTCAAAATGACATTGGGTGCACTCTACAAAAAAAGGCTGGTAGTTTTTACCCAGACCGGTACTAAGTTGGCGGAGTAGGGGGTAGCGTTCTCTTGTACAGATTTTCGGTAGAGACTATCCCGGTATCCGCGCTATATACTTCGCCATTTCTTTTATCTGCTCTACCACCTGCTCATTGGTTGCTTTGCATGCTTTCGCCTTGTTGAAATATATTTTTGCATTGCGGAAATCTCTGCGCTGCACGCATATGCCGGATAGTTGCAGATAAGCAGTTGCGGCATTATCTTTGTCGGGCAGCCCTATTTGCACGGCCTTGCGCAGGTGTTCGTACGCTTCTTTTGTATTACCTTTTTTCTGAGCTATCGCACCCAGTTGCAGATAGGCAGTACCTTCGTATTCTTTCTCCGGCATTCCGGTTTCCAGCCCTTTCCGCAGTTGCGCTTCTGCAAGGTCCAAATCGTCACCTATAGTCGAAAAGTTAGCCTGAAGCATGTAGAAGGATGAACGGATAGGTTTATAGAGCAGGTTGGGGTATTTCACCAGTTTCAGCAGTTTCTGAGCACCTTCCATATCGCCGCTTTCCATATACCCTTGTATCAGTGTCATAGGGCCTATCAGGAAGTAAGCAACCACCATTATTATAGCTACCAAAAAGGGTATCCAGGCTATCCACCAGGTTACCTTAAAACCTATGAGAAAGCCCAGTGCTATAAGTGTAACAGCAAGCGGTATGCGATAGAAAACTAAAAAACGACGTAAATTCATATTAATATTTGGGGCGCAAAGATACCTGAAAATGTGTTAATTTGGTAATGTGATAATGTGCTAATGCGATAACGTGGTAATTTGGTAATGTAATAAATAAGGGAGGTGAAGAAAACATGCAGGAAATGATAAATTTTCACATTAATCATATTTTCTCATTATGCACATTAACCCTGATTATCTCTCCATTCATATACCCATGACGACTGTATCATTTCCAGATGACCTTCATTGCATTGTTCTCTTTTTCCTTCAAAGTTAGGAATCTCCAGTACCCATTCTATCAGGTCTGTGAATCGTAATCTGTAGATTTTACTTTCGCCAAAGTCGTCTCCGAATTTTTCATAGAGTTTCAGCGCTATATCTTCGTAATCGTTCCATTTTATAGGAGGTTCGTAATGAGCCATGTTAGATTAATGTTTTTAAAATTTTGGTAATGTAAAAGGATGCAAGCATTTGTCGTGCTTTCAATTCTTATTCCCCATGTATTAGCGACTGGTCTGGTATACACACCTCCAGTGTACCGGAGCCATTGACCAGTACACATTGGCAGCCCAGCCTCGAATTAATTCTTGGATTTCTGGCACGGTCTATAAAGTCTTCCTCCCTGTCTGTTATTTCTGGTACATACTCATCGCCGCTTTGCAGGTATATGTGGCAGGTGCTGCATGCACATACCATGCCACAGTTGTGATGCAGTTCTATATTATTATCAAGTGCTATTTCCAGGATACTTTGGTCGGGGGCAACGTTTTCGAGAGTTATCGGTTCAAGCCCTTTTTGGTCAAAAGTGAATTTTATTGTATACATGAAAGAAATTGTGTGGTCAATATAAGTGTGCAAAGTTAAGCTATCATTAGTAACTTATCAGAGTGGATTCTGATAATCGTCTATAGGTTTTGACTATCCGCCTACTTTTAATACAGAAGGACCTGCTTTTGGCAAGTCCTTCTGCATTAATAGACAGGCTAATGCTTGTGTTAATTTGTCACTACAAAGTGCATTACGTGATTTTTATTGCCTGAATTAAGATTCAGCATATACATACCTGCAGGCGTGTTTTGCAATAATATTTGCTCATTCAGAAGTCCTGATGAAGTACTTGTTTTTTTCTCATATACCGTTTGTCCAATCAGGTTATTTATTTTTATTGTTACAGTTTCGCTTACCGGTACATTGCCATGAAGCACAAATGAACCTTTGTTTGGGTTTGGAGAAAGTGTAAATGCTGTGGAAGAAGCTGGCAATGCTATGCCTGTGCTGCCTGTAGTGATAACAACAGATTTTAGTGCCATCTTTTTACAGGCATCCATATTTGTCGCCTGACAGGTTACTATGTCTCCATTTACCAGCGTGTTGCTGCTGTATGTTGTATTGGTAGCTCCGGTAATTGCTATGCCATTTACCAGCCATTGATAGGCAAGGGCACTGGCACCTCCCGATGTAATAGCAGTAAAGGTAACGGTTGTACCGGGAGAAATGTTAGTGCCCGGAAATGCTGAAATATTTACAACTGGAGTTAAACCCGATACCTCTACAGCCATTGTTATGGTGCTGCTCATAGCAATATCTACTGAGCGGCAGGCATAGTTGCTGGTGAGTTGGCAGTATACAAGATCACCATTTGCAGGGATGTAGGTATAGCTGGATCCTGTGGCAACATTAACGCCGTTTTTCGTCCATAGGTAGGAGGGGGCGGGGCCGCCAAATGAAGGTGTTGCTGCAAACATTACCATACTACCCTGGCATGCTGGGTTGCTGCTGGCTGAAATGCTTACCGAAGGGGTAGAAATAGGTGTGACAACTACAGTATAGCTGTTTGTAGCACTATCAGGTAATGTGCATATTCCCCCTGGATAAAGCGTTACTGATACAATGTCGCCGGACACTGGTGTGTAGGCATAAGAAACACCTGTCCCAGTGGCCGACCCATTTACATACCATTGGTACGCAGGAGTAGTACCCTCATTTACAGGTATTGCCGTAAACGTTTCTGCTGAGCCGGTGCAAATAAGCGAGCCCGAGGTGTTGATGGTTACCGATGGTACAACAGGCGATGCTATTGTAATTACGGCACTTCCTGCCATGTTTCTGCCACACCCCGTGGTTGGGCTGCTGCCCGATACTGTATACGTGCCTGCCGCGGTAAACAGCCCAAAATTAACAGGTGCTCCGGTTCCGGGTACGGTGGCAACGGTTGACGTGCCATCCGACAAAAGGTAATCAAATCCTGGGTTGGATGCATCCAATCCTACCGGTACACCGGAGCCACTGGCACAAAAACTGCCACCACCTGTTACATTGGCAAGTGCCGGGGTCGCATGAACGGTAACAGTTGCAGAGGTATTGCAGCCGAATGAAATGGTATAGGTTATATTGGCAGTGCCTGCCGAATTGCCTGTAACAATACCTGTTGTTGGATTCACATTCGCTACGGTGGCCATGCTGGTGCTAAAGAAACCACCTGCCGGACCACTACTGAGTGTTGTAGTACTGCCTGCACATACAGAGAACGTGCCTGTAACCGGTGCTGGTGCAGGGTTGATGGTTATAGTTCGGGTAGTGCTGCAAGAGCCAACTACATAGGAGATGACAGATGTGCCCGCAGAAACGCCGGTTACAACCGTAGCTGTACCTGTGAACGAACCTACGGTGGCTACTGCCGGATTGCTGCTGCTCCATGTGCCGCCGGGAGTGGCATTTGTAAGGGTCTGGGTAGTATTCTGGCAAAAAGAGAATAAACCGGATATAGTAGTCAGATTGCAATAAGAAAGCGAAATACTATCTACAGCAGGAATGCCTATAGGACCACTACCATCGTTCACATGTGTGAACACCAGGCGAAAAGGAATACCCGCAAGAGCAGTAAGGTCTAATGGTCCCACTTCTATATAACCCGTGTAGGCGGTGGCGGTGTTTACATAAATTTTATTGTGCAGCGGGCTTAAAGTTGCACCTGCAGCAGGTGTAGGAGTGAGTGTAGGTGTAACGGATACAATAAATGAATCATTAAAGGCATCAATTACTGGTTGCCTGTAGCGGAATGACAAAACCGCGTTTGTAGCTCCGGCGGGTATCAGTAGGCTCCCGTTTCTGTAAAAGTGATTTATAGCAGGTGTATTTGTACCAACAAAATTAGTTGCCGTTCCAATATATGCACCACGCGCACCAATATTCACGCTCCCGTTACCTACAGCCCATTGATTAGCAGCGCCATTTACAGAAGTCCAGTTATTTAAGGCAAAGTTGGGGCCATTCTCAAAACCACCACTGAAATTGGGTGTAAATAAAAACGTTTGTGAGTAGCTGCTTAGGCTAAAACAAATGCCAAGCAGTATGAGATAAATTTTTTTCATTTAAGTTTATTTTAGAAAAATCCGTGTATAGGTTATTTCGTTTTTTCGTGATATTTTTAAATCTGTTTCCGATAAATAACTGCATCAATACTTATGCATATTTCGCTATAAAAATAGCATTATTTTACTGACATTTTTTTATTTGTACTGAAAATTTGTCTAACAAGAGCCATTCAAAGAATTAAATGTTCATGTGATATTGTTTGTCCCATTTGTAACAAAATCCCTAAATATTTTATAATACTGACAAATATCAGTGTACACAGATAGTGATATACTGTACCTTTACACAATAACAATAAATTTCTATTTTATGGCAAAATTAGGAAATACAATAGCAACACTCCTTGCCGGAGCGGCGGTGGGCGTGGCAGTAGGCTATTTGTTGGCTACAGACAAAGACAAACGTCAGGAAGATTTGGAAAAACTCAAAAGCGGACTTACTAAAATCAAAGAGAAGTTCAACAAGGAAACAGCTGACCTTGAAGAGGACATTTATCATACATAAAGCCTAAGGTTATGGCAGGTATTTTTAACGGTATCAGAGAAAAGGTGGTTCGTTATGTCGAGGTCAATATAAACCTCTTCAAAATTAAACTCATAGGGCGCACATCTAACCTCATGAGTTATTTTATGTTTGCGCTCACCTGTCTTATAATACTCTGCTGTATTATTCTGTTTTTCGGCTTTGGGCTTACCGAGGTTTTTATGGATGCAGGTATGTCGCATAGTGCGTCTTTCTTTCTCACTACAGGTATCTATTGCGCACTGCTTTTAATCGTTATTTTTCTGCGCAAAAACTTCACCCGTTTTTTCGCCAATGCTTTTATCAATATTTTGACGGAAGATGATGAAGATGAAAACGATAGTGAAGATAACAGTAATCCTAAATCGTGATAACGTATGAAACTGTATCTTAAAAAGTTGCGAAATGCAGAGGAGCTGGAGCGGGAAAAACGCTTACTGATAAAAGAAAAGAAGCGACTGGAAAATGAAGACTTTTTTCCGGGTATCAGTATATCCGGCATTGTCAAAAATACTGATGCCACTTCTTCACAAAAATCTGCGTCGTCTCAGCGGCCTGCTGCCGATACGTTAACTTCAGGTGTCATGTCTATGGCTGCACCATTAGCGGGCTTGCTTTTCGATATAGTGCAGCAACGGATTATGGGCATCGGGAAATCCGAGGGCAACGAATCTGTTGGTAATTCAATAATTAATAAGTCTTTAAAGAGAGGCGGCAACATGCTGGGTACTGCTGCCAGAGAAGT
>JAIOYR010000112.1 GCA_021740995.1 Taibaiella sp. | reverse complement strand
GCCGGGCGTACTAACTACTATTGTAAATGAAAGCGCAAGCAGTGCGCTGGCTGCAGCATATACACAGTCATATGTGCATATTACAGAGAAGCTGACAATGAACACAGGTATTACCGGTCAATTGTTTCTTCTCAATAGCCGCTATACCGTGGAGCCCAGGGTGGGCTTGACATATCAGCATAACAATAAGCATTCTTATGGTGTTGCTTATGGACTACATAGTCGTCTGGAGCGGTTGAATTACTATTTTACACGTACACCTGCTACGGGCAATACACTTGTGAATAAGGACCTTGACTTTACAAGAGCTCACCATTTTGTATTTAGTTATGATTGGAATATTTCGAAAAATATTCACCTGAAAGCCGAACCGTACTTTCAGCAGTTGTATAGCGTGCCTGTAGTAGCCGGTTCTTCCGTGTCTTTTATCAATATGCAGAATGATTGGTTTTTTGCAGAGCAGCTTCAAAACAAAGGTAGAGGGAGAAACTACGGAGTGGACCTAACGATGGAAAAATACCTGACACACGGATATTATGCAATGGTTACTGCTACAGCATTTAGGTCCGAATATCTGGGCGGTGACGATGTGTGGCGCGATACAAGATTCAATAGGAATTATGTCTTCAACGTATTGGCTGGCAAGGAATGGTCTGTGGGCAGGGGCAATATGAATACATTTGGTATCAATGCCCGAATCAGTTATCAGGGAGGTGACCGTTATAGTCCGGTGAATGAGCTGGCTTCAACTATTGCGAAGGAGGTGGTGTTTGATGAAACAATGGCTTTCAGTAAGCAGTTGCCCCCTGCATTTGTTGGCCATTTCACTAGCAGTTACAAGATAAACAGGAAGTATACAGCACACACGATAGCACTAAAGGTTATCAACGCCACGATGTACCAGGAATTTGAAGGATTCAGGTATAATTATAAAACCGGTATAGTAGAAGAAAGCCGCTCTGCAATTGTGGTGCCTAACATTAGTTATAAGATAGATTTTTAGCAGGGTTTGCTTTTAAGGCATCCTGCCAAAACGCTCATGGTATGCCCTTTCCAGCATGTCTTTGTGGTTTGGGTGCGCTATGCTGGCAAGTAATTTTGTACGCTGCTCCATATTCTTGCCGTATAGATTGACTACGCCATATTCTGTGGCTACGTAATGGATATGACCACGGGTAGTAACAACGCCAGCCCCGGGTTTTAATTGGGGTACTATCCGGGATAAGCCTTTGGAAGTAGTGGAAGGTAATGCAATGATAGGCTTTCCGCCTGCCGACAATGCTGCACCACGCATAAAATCCATTTGACCACCTATGCCTGAGTATTGGTAAGTGCCAATCGAGTCTGCACATACCTGACCTGTAATATCTATTTCAATCGCACTGTTGATAGCACACACCTTTGGGTTTTTAAGTATAATGCGGGCATCATTGACAAACGACACATCCATGCAATTGATGAAAGGATTGTTGTTTGCAAAGTCGTAGACCTTACGAGTACCAAGGATAAATGTAGTGGCAATTTTTCCTGGCTCTACTTTTTTTAGAGAGTTGGTAATTACCCCATTTTCTACAAGAGGAATTATGCCATCAGAAAACATCTCTGTGTGTATGCCAATATTCTTATGATTAGTAAGGTGACTGAGAACAGCATCGGGAATAGCTCCAATGCCCAATTGTAGCGTGGCTCCATCTTCTATCAGAGATGCTATCTGTTGCCCAATTTTATTGGTAGTCTCATCGGCACGGGAGGAGTAGTCTACTTCCGGCAATTCTGCTTCTTCCCATACGGCAGCATCGAAGCGGGAAAAATGAACAAATCCATCGCCCAACACCCTGGGCATGCGAGGGTTGACCAGTGCTATTATTTTTTTAGCATTTCTTACAGCACTTATTGCCACATCGGCCGAAGTGCCCAATGTACAATAGCCGTGCATGTCGGGCGGTGATACTTGTATCAATGCAACATCAATAGGTAAGATCCCTCTGTCGAATAGTAGCGGTATCTCACTCAGAAAAACAGGAACATAACCACCCGAATTAGAGTTTGCCCAGCCTCTTATATTTTCCGACACGAATAGTGAATTCAGGTAGAAGCTATTGAGCACCTCCGGATGATTCCAGTCTATTTTGCCAAAAGTACTGATGGCAGTCAACTCTACTCCGGTTATGCTACCGGCCCTTTTCAATAGTGCATTTATAAGTGTAACCGGCGTAGCTGCGCTGCCGTGCATGAACACCCGATTGCCACTTTGCACCAATTCTACTGCAGCTTCAGGAGTACTGTATGTCAATGAATGTGAAGACATAAAAATGTTGTTCAGTTTTATCAGATGGCAAGCTAACCCAAAATGACGGCAATAGCAGTTCTTGCAACAAGAATTAACTTTTTTGAGTCTTAGTTATTCTGTTTTTGTTTACAATATTCTTTGTGTGATATTATTGCTGACAAAGGTCATGGTGGGGAAAAAATCTATTGTTATCTTTGAGATAGTGATAAATCGTATTATACCTGTCTAATGAAATTGCCATTTTATATCAATAATTTTCTGAGTGAAACAGGATCGATAAGCCGGTTTATTACGCGGTTTTTCGGACAGTTGTTTCACCCGCGTTACGAGATCAGGCAGTTTATCCGACAGTGTTACCTGATTGGCTGTCTTTCTTTTCCTTTGATAGCCATTACAGGGTTTATTATGGGCTTAGTGCTTACCATGCAACTGCGACCATCACTAATTGCGTATGGAGTGGAGTCGCAATTGCCGATAATGGTGAGTCTGGCAATTGTACGTGAAATAGGTCCTGTAATTACTGCACTTATATTTGCCGGAAAAATCAGTTCGGGAATAGGCGCAGAACTTGGATCTATGAAGGTAACTGAACAGATAGATGCAATGGAGGTATCCGGTACCAATCCCTTTAAATATCTTGTAGTTACCCGTGTGCTGGCCACCACCTTAATGTTACCGCTACTTACGGTTTTATCCGATGTTATTTCGTTATATGGTTCATACCTTGGGGTAAATATTAAAGGGCATACCAGCTTGCAGTTGTATTTTTTTCAGGTTTTTCACACGCTGCAATTCAGTGATGTGTTGCCAGCATTGATAAAGACTGTTTTTTTTGGATTCGCAATTGGTATCATAGGTTGTTACAAGGGGTATAATTCATCAAAAGGAACAGAGGGTGTTGGAAGGTCAGCTAATGCAGCTGTTGTGATTTCTTCATTGTTTATTTTTATCATTGATCTGGTAACGGTGCAGATTACAGATATTCTGGGATTAAATTGAAAACAAAGATATTTTGCAGTCTGAAAGTAACATATCGATAATTGACACGCAGGAGCCCGTCATCAAAATTACCGGACTTAAGAAAGGGTTCGGAAACAGGGTAGTGCTGGATGGTTTCAATCTGGAGTTGAAACGAGGAGAGAGCGTCGTGGTATTGGGCAGATCAGGCAGTGGAAAGTCGGTGCTTATAAAGTGTGTTATTGGATTGTATAAGGCAGATGAAGGTGAGATTTTTGTTCTTGGAAAAAAAATATCAGAGCTGGACTATGAAGGTATGGATAAGATACGCGCGAATGTAGGATTCCTGTTTCAAAGCAATGCACTCTATGACTCTATGACTGTGCGCGAAAACCTTGAGTTTCCGATGAGAAGGCACTTAAAGAATATAAGCCCAGAGGATGTTGAAAAGCGTATCATAGAGACCCTGACTCATGTGGGGCTGGCACATACCATAGAAATGATGCCATCTGAGCTTTCTGGTGGTATGCAAAAACGGATTGCTCTTGCCAGAACGTTGGTTTTGAATCCTGAAATCATTCTTTATGATGAGCCTACAACCGGTCTGGATCCAGTAACAGGTAAAGAAATAAGTACATTGATGACAGAGACACAAAGACTGTATAATACTTCGTCTATTATAATTTCGCATGACATGAAATGCGTGCAACGAACTGCCGATAGAATCGCTGTTCTGGTAGATGGGGTGTGCTATGCAATTGGCACTTACAACGAGCTGGAGCGCTCGAATGATGAAAAGGTGAAACAATTTTTTGAATAATAGATTATGGCAAACAAAACCGGTGAAAATGTAACGTTAGGTTTTTTTGTGGCTGCCGGAGTAGTGGTGCTGATCGTATCGCTATATCTGATTGGTAAAAACCAAAGTATGTTTGGGTCTACTTTTCATTTGCGGGCGAGGTTCGAAAATGTAAATGGGCTAATGGCTGGAAATAATATCCGATTTTCCGGTATTCAGGCTGGTACTGTGAATAAGATCACTGTGATAGATGATACTACTATTGAAGTAGATTTATTGATAGAAAAAGAAATGAAACCATTTATAAGAGACAATGCCCTGGTAAATATTGGCAACGAAGGGCTGATGGGTAATAAGGTGATCAATATCATTCCTTCGAGATACCCAGGTGGCATCATAACCGAAGGCGCCTTACTGTTAAGCAAATCTACTCCTTATCCCGATGATATGATGCAGACATTATCTCTGACTAACGATAATGTAGAGGTGTTGTCAGGAGACTTGGTGAGTACTGTTCGCCGTATAAATGAAAGTAAGGTGCTATGGCAGATATTGAATGATACAACCCTATCAGAGGGATTGCGGGTATCTATGAGTAATTTGCGTGAAGCTACTGTAAATATCAATAATCTGTCTGCTTCGCTCAATTCAGTAATTAGTGATGCCCGGGCGGGAAAAGGTACTGCCGGTGCTCTTATTGCCGATGATAGTGTAGCAACACATTTGAAGCAGGCAATAAGCAACATAAATAATGCTTCAAAAGAGTCGCTTGAAGTGCTGACAAAATTGGATAGCATTGTTTCGCAAACGCAAACCGATCTGAGCCATGGGAATGGTATTGCCAATGCATTGCTTAAGGACCCTTTAATGGTAGATAAAGTGAATGCCAGTATTGAAAATATACAAAAAGGAACAACTTCATTTCAGGAAAGCATGGAGGCGTTGAAACATAATTTTCTGATACGGGGATACTTTAAAAAGCAAGAAAAAAAGAAGAGCAAGGCTAAAAAATAGAATAGTTCGCACGCCTGACCAAACTCATTTTTTGGGATGATGCATATCAATGTTGTCAGAATCTTATACTTCTATTTTTGCCAGATAGTGTGTACCTAACCAGTTTAAATTTGCGTATGAAAAAGATTGTTCTTATTGTTGATGCCATTAATTTCATACCGGATGTGCTTGATTTTGCATCAGGTATTGCCAGCCTTTCCGGCTCACCGGTTACTTGTGTTTTTATACATGATACGAGCTATATGAACAATCAGGGCGTAAACATGGTCGGGGGGCAACTATATGTGGAGGAGATAGTATTAAGTCAGGGTGAACAACAGGTCATTACCAATACCATAAATAAAAACATTGCCCTTTTTAATGCAGAGTGCACCAAAAGGGGGGTCTCCGGGTTTGCAAGGGTCGAAAAGGGCATTCCGAAAGATATTATTTTGAATGAGAGCCGTTTTGCAGATTTTATTGTAGCATCACCTTTGCTGGCATTTGACGGTGAGCAGAACGTCCCAACTGCTTTTATCAAAGAGATACTTTCAGAGGCTGAATGCCCGGTATTGCTTTCGCCGGAGCTGCACTTGCCAATAGATGAAATAATTGTAGCCTACGATGGCAGCAAATCATCTGTATTTGCTCTAAAACAATTCTGTTACCAGTTGCCGGGATTGTGTACGAAAAAAGTGACCATTCTAAGCGTGTTGGAAGGCGAAAAAGAAGAATCTGCAAGTCGGGATAAACTAATATCAGACTGGATAAATGTTCATTGTAGCGATGTAAAGTTCGTGACGCTAAGGGGTAATGCCCGCGATGTGCTCTTCAATTATTTTATGGAAATACATGGAGAGAAGAGGGTTTTGTTGGTTGCAGGTGCTTTTGGACGCAATGCGCTTTCCAGGTTCTTTAAACCCGGCTCTACAGAGCTTGTATTAAGAACTGTGGACATTCCAGTATTTATTGCCCATAGCTGATTCTCGTTTTTTTGTAGCTACTTTTGTGCCTTATTAATCGCATGAATACGGCATATCTATCATTAGGGAGCAATGAAGGAAACAGGCAGCAAATGCTGGACAGCGCATTGGCATATATAGTAAAAGACTGTGGTAACATTTCACTGCAATCATGTGTATACGAAACCGCTGCATGGGGGCTGGAAGATCAGCCTGAATTCCTGAATATGACTGTGGCTATTACTTCTGCACTTACTGCTAAACAGTTGCTGACAGCAATAAGAAACATAGAAACACTATTGGGCAGAAAGAGAGAGATAGAGTGGGGGCAGCGTAACATAGATATTGATATACTTTTCTACAATAATGACATAATAGATACGACCGATTTGGTACTTCCGCATCCCCGCCTGCATGAGCGACGGTTTGTGCTGGTGCCACTTATGGAGATTGCTCCCGGTTTTGTGCATCCAATTCTTCACAAGAGCATCACCGCTTTGCTTAAAGAGTGTGAAGATGATCTTGAAGTTGAGCAAATTAATTGACACTAGTAAAAAAGATAGTTCTTACAGCCACCAGTAAGGATTTATAAATTTATCGAAATGGAAACAGCTAGCAGCCGCTGTTTGGCTTAAAATAACAGAAATTATCTTTAAGCTCATCTTCTTCAATAAAAAAGACAGTATCGTTAGTGCAAAAGAAGCAAGAACGAACCAGTATAAATTGTCGAAAATTAGAATCTTTATGTTGCTTTTCACTAACCCCTGTGAACATAATAGAATATACAAATAGAGCATCAAAACGAACGCAATATTGGTAGTTATGATGACTATCGAATATTGGTTATGCCTGTGAATATTCATGGTGTATTTATCATTAGTCAATAGCTACCGAAGAAAGCATAGGTACTAGCGTTAGTAATATCCAGCAGATTATAGAAATTAAGAAGAACATTAACATAGCAACCCCATAATTTGCAACCCTCTTATAGTATATGGAGGTCACTACAAAGATGGTGCCACCAATAAAATCAAGGGCCGATAACCATAACAATGCTCCGAATACGCTCATAAAAGACATCGAGGATTGCCAATAAGTAAAAACCAAGCATATTGATAAAAAAACAACTGCATTGATTATTCCAACAATTGTTATAGCTCTATTCATTGAATAAATTACAATATTAGAATGCCAGCACCTAAAAAAAGCCACCTTATAAGATGGCTTTTTTATTTTCATTTTTAATTTATCCTTTCAGTACTGTGCGGCTGATAACTATACGCTGCACCTCGCTGGTACCTTCATATATCTGTGTTATCTTGGCATCACGCATCAGTCGTTCTACGTGAAATTCTTTTACATAACCATATCCACCGTGCACCTGTATAGCCTCGTTGGTTACGCGTTGTGCAATATCAGATGCAAATAGCTTTGCGATAGATGCAGATAGGGTGTAGTCTAAGCCCTGATCTTTTGTCCATGCTGCTTTCATGCACAGCAGTCTTGCTGCTTCTATTTCTGTAGCCATATCCGCCAGCTTGAAGGCAATAGCCTGATGGTTGGATATTTCTGTGCCAAATGCCTTACGCTCTTTAGAGTATTTCAGTGCCAGTTCATATGCGCCACTTGCTATACCCAGTGCCTGTGCTGCTATGCCTATACGACCACCGGCAAGCACTTTCATGGCAAATGTGAAACCGAATCCATCTTCACCTATTCTGTTTTCTTTTGGAACCTTCACATCCTGAAACATGATGCTATGTGTGTCGCTGCCACGAATGCCCAGCTTATTTTCTTTAGCACCCACGGTTACTCCGGGTGAATTTTTTTCTACTATCAGGGCGTTGATACCTCTGTGTCCTTTTTCGGGGTAGGTCTGTGCTATTACTAAATAATAAGAAGCTGAACTACCATTGGTAATCCAGTTTTTGGTGCCATTGAGCAGGTAGTAGTCGCCCATGTCTTCGGCAGTAGTGCGCTGCGATGTAGCATCAGAGCCCGCTTCGGGTTCGCTGAGCAGGAAGGCACCTATTTTTTTGCCGGTTGCCAGTTCTACCAGATACTTTTGTTTTTGCTCTTCATTACCATACTTCTCCAGCCCCCAGCACACAAGCGAGTTGTTTACACTCATACATACTGATACAGAGGCATCTATTTTAGAAATTTCCTCCATGGCAAGCACGTATGATATTGAGTCCATACCAGAGCCACCATACTTAGGGTCTACCATCATACCCATAAAACCGAGTTCGCCCAGTTTCTGGATCTGCTCTGTAGGAAATTTTTGTTTTTCATCGCGCTCTATTACGCCCGGTAATAATTCGGTTCTTGCAAAATCTCTGGCCGCCAGTTGCACGGCTATTTGCTCTTCGGTAAGTTGAAAGTTCATGATATATAATGATAAAATTCGACCTGATTGGGGCGAACAAAGTGCAAAATACAGCTAAAATCTGATAAGAAAAAGCACTTGTTTTTGCTGTACATATACAATTATTTACCGCAACAGCATTACTGTGCCGCCCTTTGTTCTTGGTGTTCCTTTATTGTCTGTGTATTCTATAGCCCATGAGTACACCCCCATGTCTTGAGTGGCGCCCTTGTAGGTGCCATCCC
>JAIOYR010000111.1 GCA_021740995.1 Taibaiella sp. | reverse complement strand
GGTACGGGATTAACCGTAACGGTAGTAGCGTAAACCGTTGATGGACTGCAGCCTGAACCGCTTGTGCTTACCGTTAGTGAATAAGTACCCGTAATAGTTGGTGTAGCTGTAGGATTCTGTAAGGTAGAGGTAAAACCACCGGGACCTGTCCAAGACCATGCTGTAGCATTACTTGAATTAGCTGATAGTGTTACTGTACCTCCCACACATATCGGACCACTGTTAGTAGCACCTGTAGACGAAGGCGTAGGATTTATTGTAACTGTTGCACTGCCTTGTGTTCCCCAGCAAGAGGCAGCCGAGGTACGCGACCGGAAATAATAGGTACCTGTTGCAGTAACCGTTTGTGTTGTAGATGGTGTTGCCGTAGATGTACCAACGGAAGTAGTTGATTGATAATAAATAGTGCCTCCTGTTCCTCCTGATGCAGTCAGCACTGCCGAGCCACAATACGCCCCGCCGCCACTTACAGTAACCGCTCCAGCCTCTTCAGTAGTCAACGTAACACCATTGGTAGATGAACAACCATTAGATGTTGCGGTGACACTGTAAATATTCGCACCCAATACCGTAGGTGTTATTGTAGTAGTAGCGCAACTAGTGCAAGACAACCCTGAGGCTCCTGAAATTCCGCTCCAAACATAAGCAGGTGTAGAATAAGTACCAGTTAATTTTACATTATCAACTACCCAATACCAACCCCAGTTTGTTCTATAATACCACCGCAACATAACATTTGGCTGCCCTAAAGCCCCTGAAGGCAAAGAAATCGTTTGTGTGGGTGTAGCTGCAGACCAGGTTACTGTGCCGGTAGTTGTGTTTAAGTAATTATGCAATACAGTCCAGGAGCTTCCACCATTTGTGGAATACCCTATCTCCGCTATATCATCATAAACATTATCTGATTGACAAAAATAGTTGAATGTCAGAGACGCCCCCGTTAAACCAACAGTAGAAAAAGATGGTGACCTCAGTTGTGTTATCAGCAGAATGGATCCAGCCATATCTCCACTTGTACCTGCCATAGAAGTACCATCTCCGGTAATTCCGGAAAAAGCAGTTGAAGAAAAAATCCCCCAGTTGTATGCAGATGCGCCTCCGCTGTTTACTACTGACCACGTACCACCAACGCTTCCAGTCAATCCTGAATTAAAATTCTGATTCAGAATATTTACTGTCGGCGAAATACCAGCCGTAAAAGCAGCTGCATTACCAAAACAAATAGTGGATGAAGTACCCGGAGTTATTGAAACTGCAGCTGGTACAGCATTTATAGTTTGTGTATTTCCTGCACCTGAAGTACCACTTGAACCACTTGTAAGGGTAGTACTAAAAACCATATTGCTGGTAGGCAGAGAATTAGTATTTGTAAATGTGCGCCCGGGCGTAGCTGCAGAATTTATATCTGTGGTAATCCAAAAATAATAAGTTCCCGGTGCCATTGTCAGAGCTAAAGAAGAGAAAGTTAGCGTACCAGGTCCTGCAACAGATAAGGTAGTGCCCAGTTGTGTAGTTGCGGTGCTGAACGTATTGGTAGTGCTGTAAAACAACTTGTAACCTGTTGCGATATCACTACTTGTATAAGTCCCGGTGGTCGTATAAGTAATTGTAGACAGAACCGGAGTGGCATCAGCTCCCCCACTCCCACTATTTATTTGTATTGAAAAACTATAAAAAGGAACCTTCACCCTTCCAATACATGCACTGGCTGCAGGTACAGTACTGTTGTTGGATGCTAACGTAGCACTATATATTGTTGCAAATGCATTACCGGGAGCTGACAGTACTAGAAACAGAAAGAAACAGAAAGAGACAAACAACCTCCTGTTACTAATTAAATCTTCTATATTTCGGTTAAATTTATTACCTGCTAGCTTGTAGAGTCTATTCATCCTTTCACTTTTTTTTCGTAAAATAAATTATATATATAAATATAGATCACGATACAATAGTATGTTTTCGATAGCTAAAATTAGCTAAAGATACCACAATTCAGACAACTATTTACAATCATATATACATAATTACCAATAAACATTAAGGTAGAGAAATACAGAAATACTTACTACATACTCATGAACCAAACGGCAGGATGTATACTTTAGAAATTTTATAAAATTCCGGTTATGTTCTATCTGCCTATGATAAATGTAACTATATCTACATTAATAAATCCACATTCGAATTGGTAATAATAATGTAACATATCATCAATAATATTTCGTAAATTGCATATCCTTTTATGAAAACAATTCTGTTCGAGGATATAGGCGAAATCGCATACGATGCAGCAGCTAATTATCAGGAAACTTTACTTAAAGCAAATCTTGATTTAAAATCCGAGTGGTACAAAGTACAAGCCTCATCACGTGCGTACGATTTAGCTACACAAAATCACCTTCTTTTTTGTAGTCACCCACATGTTTACACGTTAGGCAAGAGCGGTCACATAGAAAACCTTTTGGTAAATGATACCCGACTGAAAGAACTAAATGTAGCGTTTTTCAAAACAAACCGGGGTGGCGATATCACCTATCACGGTCCGGGACAAATAGTGGGCTACCCCATTCTTGACCTGGAACATTTCGTAACAGACCTAGGCAAATACATGCGCAATCTGGAAGAAGTCATCATACGTATGCTGGCTCACTACGGGATATCCGGGGGCAGACTACCAGGCTCTACTGGTGTATGGCTGGATGCAGATATTAAAGGGCAGGCCCGCAAAATATGTGCTATGGGCGTGCGTTGCAGTAGATGGATTACTATGCATGGTTTTGCACTTAATGTCAATACGGACCTCCGCTACTTCGATTACATAGTTCCATGTGGTATCACTGACAAAAGTGTAACTTCTATGCAAAAAGAACTAGGCACGATTATTGATGAAAATGAAGTAAAGGGCATTCTAATAGAAAAATTTGAAGATGTTTTTGAAGCGGATATTGTTTCAGAAATTCCTTCTGTTAATCAATTATAATCAATAGAGCTTTTAACGGAAAAATTGGCAAAACGCAATATTACATATCACTGGGGAGACCGTACGCTGCTTATCACACTAGGAAACAAGGTGAACAATCGCATACGTGCTTTATATATTGCTGAGCTGATTTTTATAGGCTGTATGGCTACTGTGTTTCTCCTGCAGTCTATCCCGTTCAGACACAACTTCATCAATTGGATCGCAGCAACCGGAGCATCGCTGCTTTATCTACTCGCAGCCTATCGTTTTCTTTCCCGTATATTCTTTGATGAGCAGTTGCAGCTTGATACAAAACACATAACGATCATCCGAAAAACCCTCCTGTCGCGACATGTTGCACGCTACGACTGGGATCAAATAGGTGCCTTACACTATGAAGGAAAGAGCAGAAAAACTGACCATCCACTCAAAGGAAGCTCTTTTGATTATTTCGGGTTTGACACTCAGGAGCACCTCATCCAGAGCCTTCATCACGAGGGGAATCTATACTTCGATACAAAAAAAGGAAGAGTATTTTTTGCTCCTGGTGTCTACTCCTGGGATGCAGAAAAGCTGGTACAGATTATGAAGCTCTACACGGGCAATTCTATTAAACTTGGCCCGGAGTGGGATGAAATGCTGCAGGAACAAGAACATGACGATACTGCATCCAATTAGTTCATCAGGATGATACTTGCTAAAAAATGATGGTAATATACCCTGACTCCAGCTCAAGTCCATCTTTTCGCAGTACAAATTTATATTTCCCCTTGCGCTGAAAATTTCTTTTGTCCAAAATCACCTTTGGCGCATTTATACCCGGCACATCCAGTATCATCTGTTTCTGCTTATTGTAAAATTTTATTGAAAAATGATTTCCTTTATAATCTTCCGGCACGGTAATTTCCACATGGCCATTGAACAGGTTTACAGATACATACATTGACTTAATGCCCACTGCCTCCTCCATATCTACCTCTGGGAAAGACAACTTTACCTTCTTCTTTATCAGTGGGGGTTCTGGTGCTATTGCTGCACTATCCGCGTCAAACCGTAATGGCACTTTTTGCCCTTCCAGACCTATTATTTCCTTTGCCACACTACTTTCGGCACGTGCTACGGCTATTTCCTTATCACTTATTGGTACCAGTTTCTCTATTACATCTTCGGTAATAATGAACCGCTGCAAAGAGTCGTTACCAGGCAACGCAGCCTGCATCACTGATAGCTGCAAAGTATCTACATACACCCTGCAAAAATTACTGCTCCAGTTAAGACCGGAATTAAATACAATATTGAGTTTATAATAATTATCACCTGGCTGCGGATGTCCGTCGGCAAATGCCTGCACTCCTTTTTCCTTTTGCTTTACATAACCCACTATCTTATAGTTATAGAGGCTATCCTTCGACCGTCTTACGGCTATAGTCTTCACCCCATCGTACTGGCAAAACCACGAAAGCAATACCAGTCCATTTTCCGCAGCACCACTTATACCCGGCAGCACCGGCTGTGCACAAGCAGAAAAAACAGGCAGAAAAAATACAAGCAGAAATGCCAATAGTGTGCCCTTCAACTTCATGTTTCAAACCTAATACATTTATCGGAAACCAATTACAACCTTGCACTAAAGGTACTCTGCTAAAAAAGTCGGAAACACTACCACCATTCAAATCATTAGTTTAAAGGAATTACTTCTTCATCTATTGTCATATTTTACGCTCATGCCAAGTAATATTCGTTAAATCCAGACAGAAACAATATAATTCGGCATTGAGTAGTTAATTTTGCACACCATATCGCACTATCGGGTACGAAAATATTATCATATTTGAAAAACTACACGCTTTATCTTTTCCGAAAACTATCACCGTTGTTGCTGCTGCTTTGCAGTGGTTATATTTCATTTGCCCAACCCTCTACATTACCCAAAACTATAGATACCGGCAAAAACAAAACTAATGATGGCAAATGGAAAAATCAGGAAGCTACAATCACTTACGAAAAATTAAATTCAGCTATTAAATTTTCACCCGACACAGCAATTCACACTTTTCATCGCAGACCCTTTATCCAACCCTGGACCAGAGATATGGGCAATCCCGGCAGTCCTGCTTACAACCTTATGTTCACACCTGAGTATAGAGTAGGACCTACTTTGGGCTACCATATTTTCGACATTTACAGGTTCAATGTTGATAGCCTCAAATATTATGATACCGACCGTCCCTATTCGGTTTTCAGCTACCAGACCGCAGGCAGGCAGGAGCACATAGCCAGTATCATGCATACGCAGAACATTCAACCAAACTGGAATTTCTCAGTAGAGTACCGCAAAATAAACTCGCCCGGCTATTACAAGATTCAGCGTAATAACCACGACAACTTCGCATTCACCACCAACTATAAAAGCCTCAGCAAGCGCTATACCCTCAATGCTGCTATGGTATACAACAAGCAGCAGCATGACGAAAACGGTGGTATAAGCAACGACACTGACCTCATAAACCCCGATTTCAACGATCGCCGCACCATCAATACCAACTATCAAAGTCAGTACAGCACTACCCGCTCTGCCGTGAGTAATGTTCAGCGCGACTTCACCATGCTGCTGCAAAATAGCTACACATGGGGCGCCACAGATACTTTTTTTGACGAGGAGGACACTGCCGCCTATTCTTATACCCTCACACCCCGATTCAGCATTACACACAACACAACTATAAGCACAGAGCAGCATGCCTACAAAGACCTTGCACCAGACTCTATGCGATACGTTTCTTTGTTCACCAAATCATTTCCCAACAACGGTTCCGGGTTTTATGCAGCTGGTGGTGATTCGGTTTATACCCGCCAGAAATGGTTCTGGGCAGATAATAAAATCCTATTCAATGGATTTCTGGGCAGAGCAGGCCGGCAGCTTCAGTTCAGTGCTGGCGCAGGTGTGCGATACGATCAGTTTATCTCAGACCCTGTATCCAAACTGATTCCCGACAGCCCATATTACCGAATTGGCTACGACCGTAGAAGCTATGCCAACAACTACATAGAGGGTCAGATTAAAAAAGAAGGACTCACCCCTGGAGCGTGGGAATACGGAGCATCTACACGGTTCTTCTATACCGGTCAATACGCCGGCAACTTTGTGCTCAATACAGCCATAGGCAAGAAGCTCAATAACATTGTGGGTAGTTTTGTAGCCGGCTTCAACCAGCAACTTGGTAGCGCACCCTACAGCTATACCGACTATCAGAATATATTCACCAAAACCTCTTTCACTTTTAATACCGAAAGTGTATCTACCCTTTATGCTACCGTAGAAAGCCCACGTTTCCGGGTATATGCAGGTGCCAGAGGCTATGTTATCAACAACTATATTTACCTTGGCAGCAACGAGCTGCCTGCACAATACACAGTGCCCTTCACTATACCACAGGTATGGCTGCGCAAGGTTTTCAGGCTAGGTAGTTTCTACCTCGACAATGAAATAGTCTATCAGGCAATTACGGGAAACACTCCGGTAAATGTGCCGGAGATAATGGGCAGGCACCAGTTAAGTTTGGAGAAAGCATTGTTCAAAAGCGCTATCAAAATAGCTACCGGTGTAGAAGCCCGATACAATACCACCTACAACCCTCCCGGCTACAATGCACAGTTCAACAACTTCTTCTATCAGAACTATGCCAACATCACCAACATACCCGAACTTTCTGCTTTCATGAACTTCCGAATCAAGCGATTCCGGGCTTTTATTATGGTCGACAATCTGCAGCAGCGTTTTGCCCGCAACGCTATTCTTTATACCGGCACTCCAAGTGTCAACTATCAGAATACAGGAAACACTTATCTGCCCGTATATGCCACACCCAATACCATGCTGCGTTTCGGCTTTAACTGGGTGATGGTAAATTGATTTCTTAATCCAGGCTTACTTCAGTACTCGATACACCCTACGGTAGACGCTAACCTTTGTCAACTCAATTACTCCTCAGCCTCACAAATGCCACTCCTGCTGCCACCGCCGCAATACATAGTCTTCCAGCCGTAGTATCACATCGGTAGGGTTATCTTTGTTGTGTGCCTCCTGGTGGTATGCCGCGTCGCCCGACGGGGTCAGCAACTTTCGCTCCCTCACATTGTTATGATTGCAATAGTGCATCACCGGGCCCCATAGGTGCCTCCAGAATGCCTCTGTAACCCCCCTGGTCAGGTACACCTGTTTTATAGTAGGATACTGCCTGAGCAGTTGAACAATATTCTCATACTCAAAGTCTTCAAAGTTGTGGATGATAGATTTGTCAGAAAAACCACCAAGCATACTATGATGTTTCAGATTGCTCTCGTCAGCATCATCTATTGCGCTTATTAGATCGGTAAACGCGATCCGTTTATCATGACAAAACTGCTTCCAGGTATCAGGTGTCGCAGCTATCAGCGACTCTTCACCATACATCCTCGGCATTATATCCCAGAAGTAGTTATCGTCAGTATTACCATAAAACCATTCGGAAGTATTGATCCCTGGCCATGCAGGATTAAACGTGCCCACTATCAATGTTTCAGGTACAAAATCAAGACGGTCAAGCTGCAGATAGCTACTAAATTTGTGGGGGCAAGGCATTATGGCATGTTTTTATATCGACTTGCAAATATAGATGCAGCGCAGAGATAAACTACAACTTTTCATGGATGTGATCAGTTCAACTATTGAAGTCTACAGCTCGATGCATGTCTTTTCTAAGACAATTGAAATTTAGTGATTACTGCATTCGTGATGGCAGGTAGATAACTGCCCCTCCATTTTTTCGATTTAGTTGTCAAGTGTAGCTATACCTATTTTTAGTGCATACATCACCAACCCGGTCCTTGATTTTATATTTAGCTTCAGGAAAAGTTGGTCTCTGTATCCGTCAATGGTAAGGTGGCTTATTTTCATTATGTCAACTATTTCCTTGTATGTCAGCTCTCTACAACACAATTTCAGAAATTGAATTTCATTATCATTCATCGCAGCAGACGATTGTTCTTTGGGCTTCGACATGAACTGGTGCAGGATCTTTCCCGTTACCAATTCCGAATAATAATATCCATGTTCATACAAAATCTCGATTGCTAGCCTTAAGACATATGGTTACGAGTCTTTCAATATGTAACCACCTGCACCTACTCACAACATGCCCAATATATTGAAGTCTGAAACGTATACAGACATCGCCCATATCTTAATATCCGGCCATTTATTTTTTATCTCTCTAGCGGTATCAAAGCCGTTCCTTTCCGGCATGTATATGTCCAGCAATCAGATGTCGGGTAGTGTAGTAGCAACCGACAGTTTACTAAAGTCCTGAATGCTACTTTCCAATTGAGAATAGATAGGCATAAAAAAAGCCCCGACTTTGGTCAGGGCTTTTAAAAGAATATGGCAGCTACCTACTCTCCCGCATTGTTGTGCAGTACCATCGGCCATGGCGGGCTTAACTTCTCTGTTCGGAATGGGAAGAGGTGAACACCGCCGGCAATACCACCATAAGATGGTCTTTAGTAGAAAGTATCTTAGTATAAAGTAGAAAGCTGTTGCGTACCATGGGTACTTACGACTTTCGACTTATAACTTTCGACTAAAAATAAGATCGACATATTGGTTCAGCAATTTTTTTAAGTATTGTAAGAAAAAAAAGATTAAAGCTTACGGGCAATTAGTACTACTCGGCTTTGATGTTACCACCTTTACACCTGTAGCCTATCGACGTGGTAGTCTTCCACGGCCCTTAAAAGTAAACTCATCTTGAGGAAGGTTTCGCGCTTAGAT
>JAIOYR010000019.1 GCA_021740995.1 Taibaiella sp. | reverse complement strand
GCAGGTGAAACTGAGCAATACACTCGCCAATGGTATGTATATGCTGAATGTAAGCACTGCCACAGCAAACAAAGTATTCCACTTTGTACTGAAGAACTAATACTAGTACACATTGAAAATAGAAGTAACAGCCCCGCAATTGCGGGGCTGTTGTTTTGTAGAAATAATCCGGAGAGCATGTATCGGTGCGTTAGCTTAGACTAATTACAGATTAAATGTCGGCACGACTTTTGGTATTGTTATGTACGGCTATTTTGCAAAAAATCACTGTGACCGAATCATTAGATGAACTGTCTAAACTGCTTGGTAAATGCAGTGTGTCTTCCAAGCCTGGTATAAATATGTTGCTTGCAATTGTTAATGGCATTGTCTCCACCAATGAGCTTGCTCACAAGACAAGGTCTAACCGGGATAGCGTTCACAAATGGAAAAATACCGATCGTAGCAAAGGTTTGGAAGGACTGTTGGCAAAAGGTCGGGGCGGTAATCGGCCGGGGGCACTCAACGATGAACTAAGGGGTGAACTTGAAAGGAAATTGTCTAATCCTAAAGGTGGCTTTGCTTCTTATAAGCAAGCTACAGTTTGGATCAATACGACATTTGGCGTTGAGATGAACTACAACGAGGTCAACATATATCTAAAGTGAAACTTTGGCACCAAACTCGAGGTGGGGCGAAAGACCAACATCAATAAAGATGATAAAGCTGCGGCGTTATTTTAAAAAGAAACTATCTGAGAAGCTAAAACATATTAAAGAGGCAAACTTTCAATCAGACGACTATAAGACAGTCAATATCTACTTTTAGGATGAGAGCCGTTTCGGGTTGCTAACAATACAACGGCGCATACTAACGGTAAAAGGGGTCAAGCTCTTACTGCCATACCAGCACAAGTTCAAGAACCTGTACCTATTTGGCGCATAGTCTCCTATAACCGGAACACATTTTCCATTAGAACTGCCCAGGTGCAATATAGACTGCTTCCAACTATACCTTGACAGGTTCTCCAAACGACATATCAGTGAATTTAGAATCCTCATTCTTGATAATGGCACTTTTCATAAAGGAGCACAATTGAACGTTCGAAAAAACACTGGCTTACTATTTATTCCACCTTACAGCCCAGAACTTAACCCTGCCGAAAAAATATGAAGGCATTTAGAGGATAAAATTGCCAATGAAATATTTACAACAATCGACAACCTCTCAGACAGTCACTGTAAAGAAATAAAAGCACTATTCATGATAACAATAAAATCCATTACTGGTTTTGACTTTTATGTCAACAAATTCAATGCCGTCTTCTAATGTATAATAGGTGTTATTTGGCGATATAATCATCAAAGTGTACCGCAAGAAAAAAATAGGCTTACAATCAATTGATTATAAGCCTATTACCTGAATTTTTGTAGTCCGACTAGGGATATTCTCGAACCTTTTTATTGATGATTTGAAGAAACTAGTGGATGTTTTTGAGGTATTGGATATTATTGCAAATAGACATTAAATGTCATACTATTTGCATATTGTGGGAATACTATCAAAAAGCATGAACGCAAACATTATTGCATATAGTCCTCATCCCCAAAAATATGTGGCAAGACGTGAACGTAGTAGATAAATAGTATATTACCCGATTTCTCAGTAGTTTGTTCGCAGCGTTAATTTACCTGCATATTACTCTCTCCTTTGCAACCACGGAAATATTACTTTAGCAACAAGGAAAGCATATACGATTAGGAAGGCAACCCAGCCCAGCCTGAAAGCATACTTGTGACCATTCCTTATACCAATCGAATTAGCCAAAACATAAGTTGCAACGGGAATCAGATAGACTATGATGACAGAGATGACTGTAAAAAAACGCATTGCATATATTGTTAATTGTTAGAATGGCAGTCTTTTTCATTCTGTGATAGTTTTGAAGTTATATAAATTTTACACTTGTTGCCAAATTAATGAGAGTCATTATTAAATTTTTGAGATATCCATGGAACAAATATTTTGAATACAACAAAAAGTAAAACAACGGTAAATAATATCCAAAGTAGCCTAAATAAAGTTTCACGTTCATATTTTGTACCTAGATATTCAGCTAAAACTAAAGCGGTAATCGACAATATAAATATAGATATTATAGTAATATTTGCGATTGTGTTCATAGATGGCATAACTTATATTCTTATGGCTGTAAAAAAAAAGAAAAAAAGTGTATAAAAGATAATCAAAGAGCAAATAAAAACTAGTGAAAAGTACATACTAATCGTTTTCTTTGATAGTTGATCACTAAAATATTTATGAAGAAATTCTACCTGTTTACCATTATAACGCCGTGTAACAAATATAATATTATAATAGATACTAGCAATTAGACTAAGAAGCATTATCGCTAACAACATTACAAAGTTTATTCGATTTGATCTAGTGATCCAATAAACTGTTTTAAGGATAATTAATTGAAGTGCCGGATAAGTAGTGATAATTAGGATTGTAACTAAAAACCTACTAGCCCTCTTTTTGGCAACAATGTCAATTTTTTCTTCATTTTTAGTTCTTGCATAAGCTAAGTAAAATGCAAAGTCAAATATTTTATTCATTTTAATTTTTATTAAATAAGTGGAAGGGGGTAGCTATACTGTCGATTTCTTCATCGATTTGCTTTCCTCCTAAAATCCGAATCAAACCATATACTGCTCCAGCTACAAGGAATCCTACTTCTCCTGTTGCAATGCCTCCGATCGCAATACCAGTTCCAATTAGCCAGTCCGTAGCAGAAGAGACCTTCAGTTCTCCTGTTTCTCCTATCTCGGATGCGACCGCTAAAGTACTAATTGTAATTCCTGCAGCAACCAAAACAACTCCAGCTCCTTCACCAACTGCGCCTAATTTACTAAGAAACTTGTTTGAGCTGTTTTGAATCGCTGAAGCACCGTATTTTGCATTTAGCGCTTCATTTGTGAATAAATCTATCCCAACACTCACGGCGAACGTTGCACCAGTTAGCCGATCTCCCCACCTTCTTACTGAATCGGTAATTTCAGTTTCTCTTGGAGGTTTAGATGCTTTTTCTTTGGCTGCACTCGCTTTAAGAGAGGCGTAAATATATACGACAGGCAGCACGAATATCCTTAATATTGTGTTTGTAAACCAATCGTATTCTAATTGTGGTGGAGCATATGGTTGTTCACCTTTAGTATCTATGAACCTTACAGGGTTGGCGTAACAATATTCAAAAACAGAAGCTGTAAACTTAGCATAGTGTCTATTTATATTTCCTTGTCTTGACTTAGATGAATAGTTATAGAGCTCATCATTTATTGGATCACATGCCATCCATCTTGCTAACCAAGGTGCATAATACCTTGCACCATGATAATTCAAACCTGTCTCTTCATCCCGCTCTTTGCCTGTATACCTATATCTTTTCAAAGAACATTCTGCAACAGTCCTGCCTCCTTGAAAACTGGTGTTGCCATATGGGTAGTATTCTTCGTAAGTGATAACTGCTGCATTTTCATCCAGTTCTAATGATGCAGTATTAATGTTATTGCTGTGCTGATAGCGTAATAATTGGGACTCCCCAGTACTTAGCGTATCGACAGTTGGTGTGTCTATTAGCGCAATGCGCTTCTGGTCATCTTCAACGTGTAAAGTTTCACGTTCCAAAATAACAGTATTGGTTCCTGTGTCAATTTTTTGATAGACCTCCCAATTGCCCACATATTTCCTTACTTGCCTGATAGCAGCGGAAGTGTTGGTGATGACCTTCCTCACCCGTTGTCCGTCATGGTCGTATTGATAACAGGCTGTTTGGCTACTATTTATTTCTACTTGCTCCAACCTGTTCTCCTCGTTATAGGTCATTGACAGCAGGTGGTTCATCCCATCCACCATGTTGCCACGGTTATCGTAGTCATAAGACTCACTACCTGTTCCGTCACTTCCTATACTACTTTCCATAAGCTGGTTAGTAGTGCTGCTAATAACAAAATTCCTTGTCCAGTTACCCGTTCCGCCTGTAGTAGTATGTTTCATTTGCAGCATATTACCTACCTCGTCATATTTGTAGTACTGTACGTACCTGCGCATGGCAGACGCATCAGTAGGCAATGGAGCCTTGCCCATTCGGCTGCTATCATTATAGCTGACCGGCGCATTGCTACCTGCATGTTCCCGCCCTTCGCATTTTATAAGGCAGTATAGGGCATCATAGGTATAGTCATTATTGGGGTCTGCTACAGTGTTGTCGTAGAATACACTTTGCTGTGCATCGTCTTTTTGTAGTGTAATATTACATGGTCATAACAATAAAGTAAGTCTAGCAGTACAGCAATGGCACTACTTCTTGTTGTTCTTATGTGTGTTACTCTATGTGAGTGGGGCGTTTTTACCTCAGAATAAGTTAGGGTGAGCATATGCCCACCCCATGAAATTCTGGTACTTTTAATAGTAGTGATTGAAAATGAATTAATTATACTTGTAAAACTGCGTAACCAACAAATCTGATACACTACCTCTTTTCGTAGTTTACACATTTCAGTGAATACGTATAAAAAATATTAATAAAAAATAATAATTATTAATTATATGAATATGAAAGTAGTAGAAAATGTAATGTTTAAGTAAATTATTCTTTAACAATTATTAGCTTAACTACTGAATTGTCTTTGTTTAGCCAATAAACTTCATCTTTTTTAGCATATTCCACAAAATTGTCCTCTTTCAAATTTCTTTTAATAATCTGTCCAAATTCTTTATGGCTAATAGGAGCACTAAAATAATAAAAAGCTTTCCCATCGTGTTTCCCATTATATAAGATGCGAACAAGGACAAAAGGCTTTGTGGTCTGCGCGTTAATTTGATAAACCAAATAGTACTCTCCACCTACATGTGATATATATGGATTTATTGTAAATTCAATATCTTTCAAAGACGATCCAGCTTTGTTCATACATTTATTTTTTGATGTTATCAATATGAATGAAAATAATACAACAAGTAATTTCATAACTATGTATTTGTGTTTATGTTATAAACGAGGGTATTGACCCCATGCTTTTGTAGGATTACCTCTGTATGCACCATCTCCCCCAAATGCGGGGTCTGGATCTCCAGGACCGGGTATGTGATTACCTAACTTTATAGCGAGTTTTGTTGCTAACTTTTTTGGCAATAGAAGACCAAGAATAATGCCAAATACATTTGCAATGATATCTGTTATAGAATCTAAAATATGATTTACAGTTCCTTGAAAATGTTGTTCAGCCTTAAACGAACCCCAATCAAGTGGAGATTCATGGAAAATGCCTCCGAGAAATACAAATATAGATCCGACAGGTCCCAATTTATTTGCCAAAGCGGCATTACTTCCTGCATGCCAAGCGTGCATGCCATTTTTGTAAGCATCTTTAGGGACATTCTGCTCTACCTCTTCTAAATCATTACTTAAACTATCAGGTAGCTTGCCTCCTGTAGGACCTGGAACCCACTTTTCTGTAAAAGCTTCTTTCAATCCAACGGTACTTAAGAGTCCGCCTACAGCAAGATGCATCCCCTTTTTAATTTTAGTTTCATTTAAAGTAAGCGCTCCAATCAAAATTGTTCCTATCCCTGCAACAAAATCTATAATTCCCCCTACTAGTGAGGCAACTAATCCAGGCAACCAATCTCTAGCAATATTACCCAGTTTAGTGCCATTCCAGCCATTTCCATTTGCTTCTGCTTTTACCTGCCGTTTCGCATTGCGATTCTCACTTTTTTCATCCTCAGCACCATTTGGATCGTGTCGAACAATTGGATTGTTCCTGCAATATGTATTTGGGGGTTGAGGTGCAAATTTACTTTCCATCGGATCGTTAGATATCCATCGTGCTAACCATAATGCGTAATAACGTGCACCATGATAATTCAAGCCCGTTTCTTCGTCTCGCTCCTTACCAGTGTATCTATATCTTTTCAAAGAGCATTCTGCTGCATTTCTGCCGCCTTGGTAGCTGGTATTACCGTAGGGGTAGTACTCTTCATAAGTAATGACTGCCGCATTGTCATCCAGCTCTAACGATGCTGTACTAATATTATTGCTGTACTGATACCTTAATAATTGCACTTCGCCAGTGCTCAGCGTATCGAAAGTAGGGGTGTCTATTAGGGCTATCCGTTTATCCTGATCATATATATGCAGCGTCTCACGTTCCCAAATTACAGTATTTGTGCTAGCATCAATCTTTTGGTAAACCTCCCAGCCGCCTATATACTTTCTTATATGGTTTTGGCTGGCGGTGGTGTTTTGCAGTACTTTGCGCACTCGCTGTCCGTTGCTGTCATACTGGTAGTAGGCCGTGGTGGTGGCTGTCAGTTCTACCTTCTCTAGCCTATTGAGGTGGTTGTACTCCATTGATAGCAGGTGGTTCATGCCATCCATCATGTTGCCACGAGCATCGTAGGTGTAGCTTTCTGTGCCTGTGCCGTTGCTGCCTATGCTGCTTTGCAGTAGTTTATTGCTGGTGGTAGCTACATCAAAGTTGCGCGTCCAGTTGCCAGTACCACCAGTAGTGGTGTGCTTCATTTGCAGCATATTTCCTACACTATCATACTTGTAGTATTGGGCATAGCGACGCATGGCACTTGCATCGGTAGGTAACGGGTTCTTTCCTATTCGGGTACTATCATTATAGCTTACAGCCGCATTGCTACCTGCGTGTTCGCGCCCTTCGCATTTTATAAGGCGGTATAGCGCATCATAGGTATAGTCATTCTTAGGGTCGGCTACAGTGTTGTCGTAGAATACACTTTGTTGTGCATCGTCCTTCTGTAGGGTAATATTACCTACAGGGTCATACCAATACAGTAAGTCTTGTAGTACAGCACTGTCGCTACTTCTTGTAGTTCTTATGCGTGTTACTCGGTAAGTTTTAACATCATATTCATAGGTCGTTGTAGCACCGTTCTCGTACTTTGTCTTTAGCCGTTGCCCTTTAGAATTATAATATATTTCGTTTACAATATCGGTATCAAGGCTATGTACATCATCTACCCGCACCTTAAATAACATACCTGATCTTTCATACTCATAGCTGGTAACTCCTGTGTCAGGTGTTGTTACTGTAAGTAGCCTTTCAAGGGCATCATATTTAGTTGCGGTGGTATATTCCTCCGTTTCCATGGCAACACTAGCAATGGTTGTCCAGTCTGGGTGGGTGGTATGGTGGGTGGTATATTTGCGAATGGCGTTGAGTGGCTTTTTCTTAAAGTCATAGTCATGTATAGTTTGCAAGCCTGCACCGTCATACACTTTATACATATGCCCTCTCAAATTGTGTAGGGTATCATCTGTCACCCCTTCTCCATATTGTGTTACTTCCAACACTTTTGCGCTGCCACCCGAGGGTGTTACTTCTTTTATAAGCTGCCTTCTCAATACATCGTAAGTGTACCTAAATTTCCTATTATCGGCATCCCAGCGATACAAGGGCTGACCTGAGGCATCTACCAGCATATGCTGTGTACCGCTATCCATACTCACTTGACGCACTATGCTGTTTAACTGGGTATAGCTATAGCCTTGCGGCATTAATCCTCGAGCATCGTATATTGCAATACGGTTACCAGTAATGTCAAGCTCTACATAGCTTTCATAGAAGTGGTCTGTCCATGTGGTGGGGTCGGGGTAACGGTCATGAAGTACAGTAAAGAACTCCCTACCCAGTGTGTCTAGGTGGCTTATAGTGGGCGTATTGTAGTGTTCATGTGCTTTGGCGGCGGCATCCTGCTCCTCGGCTGTGCCTATTATTGCAGCGGCATACCAATTGCTATTATCCACCGTATCATTAGCATCATAGTTCTTTTGAAGCCAAGCATCCCATTCGGTCTTGGCAAAAGTGCCATCCGGCATATCTGTGCGGAAAACGCGGCCTAAGGCATCGTAGTGCAGCCGGGGGCTTACGCCATGTGTAGCGGCATATTCAGCAAGATCGAACAATGGTGTATCGGTAAAGTAAGGCTCATATTGCATTACCTCCTTGCCCTTATTGTTGTATATTACCTTGCCGCTGCCTATCCAGCGCACATCCGTGCTACCTTCGGCTGGTGCTGCTTGTACTTTTTTCATGGCAATTCGCCCCATACCGTCCGTATAGGTGAGGTTCACCAGCATTGGGCTTACCGCCAGCTCGCTGAAGTGCCGCTCACGGGCGATCATGCCTACAGCTACCGGGCTGGCATAAAGGTCGTACACGCAACGCCATGTGGCTCCCTTCAGTAAGTCGGCCGCCACGCTCTCAGGATCGGTAAAGAACGCTACTTGATTAGCTAAATCGGTAACATCATCAGGATCAATACCTGCCAGTGTGTCTCCTATGCTGCTGCCATCCTTTTCCATCACGGCGGCAGCCACCGGCATACCTAATGCATCATATAATGTATGCCCTTCATTATTGTTAATATCTGTGATGCGAGTGGGCTGAAGGTTGTACCAGTTGTAGGCATTGACCGAAGTTACATTGCCTACGGCATCGGTAGTGGTGTGGGGCAGCAGGTAGTAATTGGTTCCGCTGTTATTCCAGTAGGTTATGGTTGTAGCATTGCCCCATGGGTCATAAAATGCGGCCTGCGTGTAAAAATGTGTGGTGTCAGTGTCTTGGGTGCCGCCCGGCAGCCACCATTTTGTCATATCGATGCTGCCAAAACCCGGGATAGTGTCCTCACGCAGGTAGCCACCGACACTTAGCATGGCTCCTGTCACCCGCCCGTCATAATAATCAGCGTGAGTAAGTATACCATCGGTAAACGCCAGCGTGTATTGCGTATAAGGCAATGCAAGCGAAGCAATTGTACCTAAAGCCAACGGTCCAGAACAATTGTTGTCTTCGAAAAGTGTACGGGTATGGTTAATAGTCCGAATCTCGGCTGTAACTGGTGAAGGTGTATCTGTATAGGCTATCTCGGTTGCACCAGCAATAGCTGTATTTAATGCTTCACATGTCCATAAAGGGTCTGTCGTGGATATGCCTGTCAACTCATAAGTGATCGCCTCATACGCTACACGCAGGTGGTAGCCACCTGTGGTTACATCATTGGTATAATGATTAACGGTATAGGTAGCCAGCATTTTCTGCTGTATCTCAGCCACTTTAGCAGGTGTACCTACGGGGATGCTCACCCTTGGGTAAGCTATGGTTGCCGAGCGCAGCACATTACCCAGCGCATCTACTTCCAGAGTAAGCTGATGCGCCACTCTCGGGTCTGCCACGTTCCGCTCTGCACTCCAAGATAAACTTTCCCGCTGGTAGCTGATAAAGCTGGCGTATCTGTTGTCTAATAACGGCTGTATTTTCTTAACTGCATAGGCATTGGTCGTGACGCTGTAAGGCACTCCAGCCAGCGATGAACCGTCCATGCCATATACCTCTTGCCGTAGCGGCTGCCCCTTTAACGCTCTGAAGGCTTCCCGCTGCTCTTGTGGGTTGAGCGGGTCTTCCAGCCATGGTGCCTTTGGCAGCTCTGCCCATGTGGTCGGGTAATACTCGGTCTCAAAAGCCTCATGGAGCGTTCTGTCCCGCATCCATGCACCCGTATGATACCATGTTTTGGTAAGTACAGGGTACTGGTTGAGGGATGTAGTCTCATCAATGACTGCCTTATCCGTGTCTATGGTTTCCACCCTGCCAAAACCACGAAATTCCCGCTCCTCGTGGTCATAATAGCCATGGTGATAGCTGAACAGCTGTGTGTATTGAGTTTCGCTTACCGAATCTGCGGTGGTGATCTTTTCCACACAATGTACCGGGAATGGTAGTTTTGTTGCCCATTCCTTTCCTGCCAGCCTGTCTTCTAGATAGTATTTCGTAGACTGTTTATACTGTACCGTCACGCTTTTGCCCATGCCGTTACGGTAGGTGGTCATCAGAAATGGCTTTTTGCCACCCATCAGGTCAACATAGCGCATCGGCGCAGTGGCATACTGTGGCAAAGGAGAACTCCATACAATACAGGCTGTGCCATTGCCCAGAAAATCAGCTACCATCACCTTGCTTTGCGGGTCTATGCCTGGCAGAGGAACTATATCATACGCTTCGCTGAACGCATTACCCGACTGGTTGATCCATACCCGACAGCTATTTTTGCCCAGATATATTAGGTCGGGCGCACCTGTTCCGCTTACATCTGCCAAAGTGATGTACATGGGATTAAAAATGTCTGGCCTGTCAAAGAGTGGTGCATTGCTCATGAGCACCTTGGCCCCAAAGCGGCCATATCCTTTATTAGGCCAGTAACATACCTCCCTGTTCTTGATACGCACTATGTCTGTAAGGCCATCTCCGTTCATGTCCGCAAGGAATATGGTCTGCACCATATCGTTATGCAACAGCCGTGGAGCCTTTTCCTCATCAAAGCCTGTAGAAAAATAGCCCCCTTCCATATATCCCTCCTTACCCTCGTTCTCATACCATTTCCACACCCGATCCTCGGTAATCAGCACATCGGCACGGCCATCGCCGTCGAGGTCTAGCATTCGGGTATAAGGGCTTTTCCAGTCAATGTTGATCTTATGTTTGAACGCCCGGAACGACTGCCATTGCTGATCATCGTCCAGCTCATAGAACCCCTGTAGCGGACCTTCCATACTCACTACCTGCCTGCGACCATCAGCGTCCAGGTCTTGCCATTGGAGGTTACTCCCCAGCCCTTGTAATGAAGGCTTAGGGGCTACCGTAAGAGCAGGTGTAAAATGACCGTCACCAAGGTTTCGCTTGTAGAACCAGCCATGCCCCTGTTCGGTAAGGATACCCGGCAGCCCTTCTCCCCATAGGTCTATCCACTGGTAGGGGCCAGTAAGCCCCTGTGGTGCGTTTTTGCTATCGCCGGGGCTTACATTATGAACGGTATGATCCCAAACCAGCGGCTGGTAGTCCATTGTGATTGACGGCAGGGACTTGCTGTAGTAGCCACCACCGGGTTTAAGCATATAGCCAGTTTGCCCAATAGCCGTAATAAAGTCGGCTTCAAGGAAAGCGGTAGTATCTGGCCTGTAAGTAAGGTCAAGAGATCGTACCAATACAGGGTTGCCGCCATCCAACTCATCAAAATAGTGGAACATCAGCACACGCTGGCATCTGCGGTAGGTACGTATCTCAAAACCCGCATGTAAGTCAGAGAAAGGGTCTTTGCGCAGTGGCCATAAGCCGGACGGGGTTGGGGTAGGTGTATCGCCATTGTGATCACCATAATCCAGTACCGCCTCCATCAAAAAGTCTGACGTAGCCGGTAGCTCTGCGCTTATATCATAGGTGTCAGGCGTAGCCGGCTGCCAATGGGTGCGGTTACAGTATTGAACTCTTTTCAAGTAAGTATTGGCAAGCGGAGCATAACCGTTCAGTCGGTTATGTTCGTGCGGACTTTCTTTTACATTGATAAGGTTCTCGGCAACATAACCGTAAACGGTAACATTGCCCTTGTTGTCATAGCTCACCTGAGGCAGCCAGCGGAAGATACGCCTGCTGTCGGCAGGGTCGCTCAATCGAGCCTCTGGCGTGAGACCATAAAAAGTAACGACATTTTCTTTAGTTGTCACTTTCCACCAGCTACCTGTTGTGCCAATTTTTGTTATATGCTCAATACGTGCCCATAGCCCTTCTATACGGGGACGATATCGCTTAATACTATAGTCGCCGCTGTTAAAAGTATCTCTCAACCAAACACCGCTGTCTTCATACATCAACGGTACAAGATCTTCAGCTCCCGCCATAACGAAAACGTCGCTTTCATCCGCATCGTTATACATGGGCAGCTTCTTGTCTGTCTTTCGCTGGATAGCAGGCAAGCCCAGTGACCAGCCCAGACCAAACTCACTGTTGCCCGAACCTGAGTTGTAACTCAGGCTTAGAGACGGGTTGAACCCACCTCTGCCGGGCGTGAGCGGCAACGGTACGCTGAGCGAAGAGGTGCCGTTCACAGCGTTCACCTCGAACTTCTCATCTATACCCTTTAGCGCACCCCCACCCTTGGGCATTGAAATGACTGGGGCAGACGGCTTGTAGTAAGGGCTTTTATCGTCGTTATCATCACCCTTCGGAGATACGGTATATCTATCTAATGGGTGGCCTTGCTGGTGGTCACCACCACCAGCGTTGGCCTGATCTTGCTTAGGATCCGGAATATTGCTCATGACTCACATTTTTAGTTGCAAATAAATAACGCTTACCATTTTACCTGACTATGGTAAAGACAGATTGTAAGTAGCAACAATATATATGTCATCAAGCAATTCACTTATGTTTACTGGTTCAGGGTCGGGCAATGTTGATTGATCGATTAATCTAAGCTTGAACGTAATGCTTCCACCCGCTGCTATCGCTGCAACAGGCGTTAGCGTCATGGTTGTTGCAAAATTGCCAGCTGTATTCAATGAACCTGACAACATAGGGCTGGTCAATCCTGCATAATCCACTTCCAGTTTATAAGTGTGGGAGAGTGGCGAGGATGGTTTGAGCATGATCTCCCATTGTTTCACCGTTATGTCCTTGCCGTTAGACAGGAATGGGAACATGCCAGCATCCACTACTATCTCCATTTGTGTATCGCTATCGGTTGGGAATGCGTTGCCAAATGCAAACCATCCGTCTGCGAACTCATGTTTCAGGCTAAAGTACCTTGGCAGGTCAATCGGGGTAACTCCGTCTCCTATAACGGCATCCCTGAGCTCAGCCGTGCGTGTTGTTCGTTTGGTGTCGCTGTACGCTGCAGTATATTTTACATGAATGATCACGTCAGAGATAGTATCATAGTCGAATTGACGTAAAATTTCTTCGTCCATTAAACTAAGATACCAGGTACATAATGCGCCGCTTCCTTCGAATGGCAGGTAACGTTCATCCTTGAGATTTAACTCAAACATTCCGCTATCGTTTTGGGCACCGCTCAAAGCAACAATAGATGGAGATGTAAAACCTGCAGTAATTGTACCTGCCGCATCTTCAATAGTAGCGGCACTTTGCGTCAGCGTTGCGGCAATAGTTGTGTATGGTCCTGCAACACACGGGATAGAAATACTCACCGATTTTACTCTTCGGTTATAATGGCCGGGATAGTCAAGGTCAAACATATCCTGTGTACAGATCAGCTGACACATTCCCGAAGACCGCAAAGTGAGCAGTTGCGCAGGATCTTCCATCGCCAATGAAAAATGCTTTGTCAACTCAAGTTCACGGGTATTGGCTTCCAAATAAGCCATTTCCATTTTCCGAAGGTCATACTGCATTTTTTCTCCGCTCAACAATCCTTTTTTCAGACTATCCCAATAGCCAAATCGAATAAATCCTGTTCCCGGTGTCGATACCCATGGAACTTCGAAATTCAAATTCTTCTCGGCACGTTTAGCCACATCGTACGCAAACTGGTAAGACTGGAAGTAAGAGGAAGATATTTGCCCCACCATCCAGCTGTAGAGTTCCATATTGGTATATTTTTCATGCATGTACTCATCAACGGCTTTGGCGTTGGTGATCTGTAACTCTTGTGTAGCCAGATCTCTTTCTGCCATGTTTTTACGTATTTGAGCAGCGATGATCTGTTTTTCTATCTGGATGATCTCCTTAGCTGCACTTTCTGCCTGAAACTGCCAATCATCTCGTCTGCGCTCATAACCAGCCTCTGTTACAGCTTTGCTTGCCTGATTATTTTTAATACTAGCCTTCATGGACTGTATGGTACTCAAGGCGCTGAATACTGCGCTCAACTCCCTTCCTCCGAAACTCGGGCCGATGGACATAGGTACCTGGGCGTTAAATTCAGGTATAATTGCTACAACAGATGCAACGGCATTCAGGATACTTGCTGCATTCTGGTGCCGCTGTGCCTGATCCAACAATGCAAGGTGTTCAATTTCTCTAGCATTTTTATAAACCCTTGTACTGTAATAGGTAAGGCGTAGCTGCGCAACGTCCTTAGATTTCACCAACGCCTCAATGTTTGCCGAAGCCTCTTCTATAGCTACCTGTTTCATGCGCTTCATGCTTTCCAGAACAGCTATTTCATGTCCGGAACGCAACAGCGCCAATTCTTCGGCATCTTTTTTCTCTAATGCAGACAATAACGCAGCACCAAACGCCTTGACGTCATTACAAAGCTCATTGGCTTTTTGCAACATGACAGTGAAACGGTAGGGCATTGGAGGGGTGCTCAGGTCGTCCAGTACACTGCTGGCATCAATACCTGCTGCCGCAGCCCTTACCAACAAAGCGGGATCTATAGGCGCATCAAATAATGGTAATTCCCGAACCTGACCGTTTATATTGCGGCAGTTACGGATATTGAATAACCTGCTGGCAATAATATCCCAATAGGCCAATAGTTTCGGATTGTTCGGCAGGCAATAGTAGAATAACTTGATCAATGGAGGTGTATCTCCCTTCACGGGTCCGCCACCAGTTCCTGTAACAAAAAGTGGACCGGAGTTAGGATCAATGTAATTTTCAACGCCAACCATAGCATTCGAGAAGGCATCCAGACCGGCTGCCGCCAGCTCGCTGAATGTTCTTGGTCCGGTAGTTAAACGCTTCGGTACTTCCTGCGGCCTCTCTCCAAGGATATTTGCAACTACTATGTACAGATTGGTAGCCTTATTGATGGATTCAAGTGTATCCTGTCTGTATAGCTGGTCTGCCCAAGCTATCAGATTGTCCATGTAGCACATCACGACATTCTTCATGTATGCCAAAATGCGCATACGTGCAATAACATGTGGCTTGAAAGGATTATCCATCCACGTATATAGCTGATCTAACGCTGCTGCATTGCCGGAATGGATCTGCGCCAGTAGGTCATCAACACTTGATATGGCAGCACCTGCAGCATCGTAAAATGGACGGAATCTCCAGAATCTTTGTTTGGAATGGGATATGCTGCCGTTAGCATCCACATTGCAGGTGGGATCAAAAATGTAATGGTACCATTTACGGGCATCTTCATACTGCTGGTTATCGCTCAATCGCTTGGCTATCAGCAATGGCATATGGAAAAATAGTTCCCAGTTGTACCCTCCATAGGCAGAGTCAAACGCAAAATCTACCTTGTTGGTCGGCACCCTTGAGCCATAAACAATTGACGTTGGGCTATAGGAAGGGAAATTAAGAATGTCATTCTGATCCTGAGTACTGATATCCAGGAAACCACTCACCCCTCCGCTATTGAGTTTCGACATAAAATCATTCACCCTGCCGTGAAAAAACGACTGAAAGTAGAATTGCTGAGTGGAGTAAACTCCTGTCAGTGAGATAGTCCCTGCATAAAAAGAGGAATATTTTATGCCCGAATAATAATAGGCTGCTGCGGTCTCTGCTGCTGCTGCAAGTGACAAAGCTCCACCAGCACCGGATATCTGTACCGGCTGTGCAAAGAAGGTGTTTTTATCATCATGATAGAAGAAACCTTTTTGCAGCACATACCGCATATTGCGGATCGTATCCGAGTAGCCAAAGACATTATACTGACCATTAGGCGATTTAAGCAATATCTGGTAGCCGCTGTACCTCATCGGAAGGTTTAGCGTACCGTAATTAGCTTCTGCGGGATAACAATACGGAGTGACGGGCGTAGGTCCGAGATTATTAGCCCAAAGTATTTCGTTGAAAGATCCATCAGACTGCTTTGGATAGTAATTGATGAATTTATTATTCCTGTACGCAGTTCGGCTAGGCGCATTATACCTTCCACCAAACCAAGAATTCCAGACCTGTACGCCCCTGTCTTTAGAGAACACGAAAGTGTGCATATTATCTCCGTATTCCCCGATACCCGAGCTGAACTCATTGGTCATCTGTATGAAAAGGAATATGACGCTGCCGTCGCCAGCTTCTGTGGAAGAATGCACCGACAACTTGGACATTACCAACTCAGCTACATTTAACGAACGGTTTTTTGTAAGGTAGTTATAATATTTTAAGGCATCACCCGTAAACGGCAATCCACTAACCGCAGTGCCAGAAGGCCCGTCCGCCGGGAACATCTTCTTGTAATACTCGTTGATGATCGGGTTGAGGTCAAGTGTCATCTTCTCTTTGCCGATCTGTTGCTCCTGCCATTGACCATCCTTGTACTCGCTCCAGTTGACCGTGATCTCGATCTGCTTGATATACATTGGGCTAGCCTCGTTGACACTGGTATCCGAGTTGGGTTTTCCAAGGTCATGATAGAACCACTTACTCTTGCTAAACCCATTATTTGCCATTACATAGTTGACTATACTGGCCCTACCGGGTACTTGTTTTTCACGCATGGTTAACCAGAACAGGTACAATTGATTGCGCCATACGATCATCGTCAGGTGATTACCCTTTACTTCTATATTCAATGGCTCCCAAGGTGTCCATTGCCCATAGACCATTCGACGATAGAAGTATTTGTGAGGCTCTTCAAAGGTACGGGCGACCACATGCGTAATGATTTTTGCGGTGATCGGATCCTTGGTATTGCAAACGGCCATGGGTTCGAGCTTGGCTACTTCCTGTAGCTTACGCAGATAGTCAAATAAGGCATCTTCTGCTCGGCTATCGGTTACATCGCTTTGGAAGAGCTTATCCTCCATTTCGTTAAAAAAGACAGATTTATCGTCTCGGAGTTCAGGCTCGATCCAGTTCTCAGGGTAAAGGAATACCTTACGGTTAGCCTCCCATATACGATACCAGGAACGCCACTGCTCCCATTGATATTTCATTTTTGGAGGCATGGTGGTACGGTTTGCAGTATTTCCATTCCTATACTCCAAACCCAACAGAACACGGTCAACATACAATTGGGCACTGCTGATCGCTTGCTTGATGCGTGAAGTTTTCATGCAAGATTCCATTTCCACGTCTATGAGCAGAAATGCATACAGGTCGTTTTCGTTGCGCCATTTTTGCACGTTCAGCAAATTTGCAGGGTCGGGTCTTGCTACGACAAAACCGACCAGCGCATCACGTTGTTGTTTTCTAAGTGTGTCTCTGAGCGGCTTGGCTATAGCTGCCCATTCTTCCTCCGTTTGTTTGCCTTTAGCAGCTAAAATAACCTGATGTGAATCTGCCATAATCAGCCCTTGCATCAAGGTGGCCTGTAAGGTTACAGGTTTTAAGCCAGTACGCAGACAGCCTGCCATAAGGGCGATCATACCCCATAATTTACTGATGCTGGCGGGTGTTGACGGAACAAAATCCTCCGGGAAACGTGCGTTCAGAAGTCCTGCTGGCGTAGATGCGACAATAAGTGTTGGGTCACCTATCAGGTCAATAAGCATATTACCCCACTGATCCCTATTGATTATTCCCTGCCATGCTGCCATACTTACATTCACATCCCCGGCTTCATCAATGGCAGCTTTCAGTAATTGTACAAACTGATCTTCAATCAACGATAACCTGTCACGTACATTGATCCAGCGTGACAGCTGCAACAAGCCACGGAAAAGACTACCTACTGTAGGTTGAGGCTCCAAACCCGCTACAGGCAAATTAGCGAAATTGAAGCCAACTGTTGTCGGTTGTGTGTACAGATACTGGAATTCAGGTGTATTGAGCCTGAATTTTGCAGTAATAAATGCCATTTTATAGGCCAATTTATACATCGGGTATACGTATATTGAGACCGTCGGCTCTTGAGGTGTCAATGGGACAGTCGACGTAACAAAAAGGGAACTGATCAGGTAAGAGATGTCAGAAAGTTGCATTGAAGTGGCTACCCATTCAGACGGTACATTAAACTCTTTACTGAAACTCTGGTAGATAATATTCACCAGCTTATTATAGGCCGTAGTTTCTTCAGCTCCTACCGGGGGAATGGTTCCAGTGTAAACGGGGAACTTCTGCAATTCATTACGGAGTTTCTCAAAAAATGCCTGAATATTTAGTGGCGCAGGTGCTGAAGGTCCCTGTTCATCAAAGTTTTCAACGAGATAATCAATTTCAGCAAGTGTCAGGCTAGAGCTGTTTATTGCATCTATTGCTGTTAAAATGCTGCCGAGGTTATCGAGCCTTGCAGATATGTCGGTCTGGCTTGATACTGGAAGCTCAATATCAATATCCAACAGAAACAACACTTTCAGCATATCGCTAACCTGATAACCTGTTTTACGGCATAAGGTAGAAAAACTATAGATCGCACTCAGTTCATCCAGCGTTACCGCATGAGTAAACATATCCGTGATGCCCATGTAAGTAAGGATCAGCAGTAGGTCGGTTTCCCTGATATTATTAGCTGCAGCTATTGCAGCGGTGAATCCATTATAATACGGAGGTAAATCACCCGGAGGGATACTTGTTGGGTCTAAGCCTCCTAGATCGTGAAATTCAGGTAGCGGCAGGTTAAGGACTGCTCGGTTCCTGTACAGCATATCGTATACTGACGGTTGCTTGCTTTGTAACTCACTGGCATAATCTACATACTGATGAATATCCATGTAGTACCACCACCCTGCAAGCTCAGTAGGGCGCATCCGTAATTTTTCAGCAAATTGAAGTACACGTCCGATAAGATTGAATTCGGTGGTGTTCAGACTAGTAACGAGTAAGGAAGTAAATATCTTATCCCAATCAGCTACAGACATTTTACCTGTGCGCCACAAGCGAATAAAACGATGTAATTTATTAAAAAATACTGCTGGAGTTGCTGGTGGCGCAAACACAAGTTTCAGCTTACTCAGATCGCAGGTGTCGGGTCTTGCAGGGTCTGTAGAGGTAACAGTAATCAGTCTCGTTCCACTAACCCGCTTATTAAGGAAGTCGGAAGTTAGGAATTGAAGGAATTCTTTATAGGTTACTTGCAGCTGCTGGATAAGTATATCCATCCTGCCACCAAGAAGGTCACTCCACAGTCCACTGATCAATGGAGCGGACATATCCGCCGGATCGATAAAATTGGTAACCGCTGACGAGGTAAAGCCATAAAACAACCATGTGTTCGCACTTAAGGAATGAGTGTCAGAGACAATCTTTGATTCCTCAGCTGTTAAGCCAAGCAGCTCGCTGTATAAGTCAAAATCTGAGATGGCGGTCGGTAAGTAGTAAGGTTGGAATAGCCGCATCATTTCATATCTTGTGTATCCTAGATAACCAAGGTAGGTACGTGTCTCAGCGGCAGGCAGGCTGAAAGGGAGATTGAAAGGATAAACAACATTCGATAGATTTTTATTATTGGAACCATAGCTAAGCGGATCATAGGCTTTGACATAGTCCGGAAAATCAAGGTATTGCCATGTATACACGCCACCTACCGTTGACGCCTGCTTATAAACGTGTTCTGGATGGGCAGCCAGTTCCAAGGCTGTACCGCTCGTTTGATAGGATGGAGGAACAGCAACGGACGGTTGTGAGAAACGTTTCAGTATGATACCTTCCAATAGCTCGATCACCAGATCAATGTAGGGCACTAGTGTGTTGGTATTTTTACAGGTCATGTCTATGTGCTCCAGGTCTGGACGACGGCGAATAAGTTCGCTGTAGACATTGGGTGTCACTCCGGGAAGTCCTGCCTTCAGAAAGTTCATAATATCCGTGAAGTAAGCAGCCGGACTGTATACAGAAAGACATTGCTCACATGCGCAATAACTTGTGCTGCCAAATAGATTCTTTATGTTTGGGTCCACATGCACTACCGGAGGGTTTGAGCTATGCGGCCAGGCAAACACGCCGATCTGCTGCTGCGCCGATGACTGATACATGCCTGTAAACGTTCCCATAGCGGTTGCAGCAAGCATAGTACCTTTGGCATGAGCAGCGTATGCAGCATCCCTACTACCCAGCAGTGAGGCATAAGATATAGCAAAATCATCGGAGGGAACTGCACTTATAGCAGCATAAGTATGCAGGCTATCGATGATAAGCTTTGCGGATGCATCAGGATTACCTCCAACTAAACGGAACATACGTTGTATTGGTGCCATAGCCTGCTGAACATCTTCCACATCCTGAATGCCGGTCATGTTCACATTCGGATTGTCGGTGTTTATATCATATACATTATTTATCCTGAGATCGAACAAAGGGTTATTTGTAATGAAGGTTACTGCTTGCTGACGGACACCAGCATCAGGTATCAGCTGTGGGCCCGACTGCTGATCCTGCAACAGAACTTTGAACCCTGTTAGTGGGAATTTATCCTGTGCCAGAGAACGAAGCTTTTTCGCATATAGCGTTTTAATTTCTGTTTCGTCTGTCAGATCACCGATGATTGCCTGAGGCACACACAGTTTCTGCGCCTGCGTACTTACATCGGAAATATAATCAAACCAATAAGTTTGGCTCCATTCGGAGATCGTGTACACCCCCTGTGCAGTATCTGTCATCAGGCTAGCGATCATTTCCGGCTGAAAGCCAGTAAGCGTTGCCAGTTGTAATCCCCGGTTTGCCAATTCTGCCTTTGTTGGCGCAAGGGTAAAATACTCATCCCAGAAAATATCGATGTCATTTTGTTTTACCCCATACAACTGAAGAAATTGCGTTGTGTCCGCTTCCGGGTTCTGTCCACCAAAAATGCTGTTCAGAACTGTCCCTATCGTGTATTGTTCCTCCGTAATGAGTATATTCTTGGTTGCAGCGATTTGAAAATCAACGACTCCCGTAACAAAGTCATCAATTTCCTGTGACGTTTTATCTGATATCGTATTATTTTCAATCGCCTGAGCGATGGTAGTCCGCATTTCGTCTTCCAGCATTACGGTAGCAGGGTTGGCACTTACTTCCCTTGTGGTTGTCAAAGCATACATCATATCATGCGCCACATCGCACATTTGAGCAAACTGAACAGAACGAGTGATTTGCTGCACATCCAACAAGGAACAACCAGCTGCCCTTGCTACATAATCTAACTCACCGTTGCCATTTCCGTATCCTCTTGATAAATATTCTTTGTCCAATGGCAAACCAATTGTATCATCTGGAGCTACGGGAGTATTATCAAAGTCAACATTTTCGGCAAAATCGCTGAAAGTCGTGCCATTTATGACGTAGGTAATTTTATTGATTAAGGTATCAAAGACCGGAGCTGGCGTGTAGTTTTGGGTGTCCAACGTAAGGTTGACCTGGAGTTGATCTGTTCCGTCGAGGTAAACTACTTCAGAACTTCCTAGTTTGTTATTCTGGTTCGTTACATTTACGATTATACCCCGGCTATCCAACACTGCCGCATGGCCTATATTACGCATGTTTACTTTAACTGAGTACTCACCGTTGAGATCAGTAACTGCTTGCGCCAAAAGGGTCTCGGAACGAAACTCCTGTTCATAAACATCAACCGTCAAAAACGTCGCTGCAACGCCACTTTCTGCTGTTATTTTTCCCCAAACTGTGAGGTAAGAAGCAATTTCTTGCGTGTCAAAATCCTGTACCGCAGTATCAAATGCACCCTCTGATAGGGTGAGTATAGTGATGTTTTGTTGAATAGCCGGACTGTTTGCTACTTCTTTATTATTGTAAAAGGTTTTATATTGCGGGACAATCGTAGCATTATTAATCAGGTCTGAGATCGGGCTATTGAAATAGGCTCTGAACGCACCAGCTTTATCAGTATAAGCGGTACCTATTAACCCATATGTGCCCGCATTATCCCAAATCTCGACACGAGTTTGTTCGAGGGTCAAGGTGTTAGGGCTGAATTGTACTTTTCCGTTAATGATTAGTTGGGTGTTTGGCATAGCAATAAATTTTAAGGCTAAGTTACTTGGTTCCTTAGAAATAAAATACCGTATTTTCCCCGTTTTTTTATTCAAATTTACTTCGTATATGGGCATTTACGGTCGTGTTCGACAAAGAACCATCAATTAGCCAGTTATGAACCATTAATAATCATTAGGAATGGTTAATACCCCATCAAATCGCCAGCAGTTCCCCGGTAGCCTGCCAACAAAAGCCCAGCAGATTACCTTGTATAGCCCACATGCCATTTTCGCCTCATTCTTGCGTATTTTTGGACAAAACGAGCCTAGGCATGTACGATACTTTTACCAATAAATATGATAAATTACTATCCAGATACATCGCTCAAATCGAACGTACCATCAAGGAACGTTTGACAGATGCGAGGGATAAAGAAGCAATATTCGAGGAAATTGGTAGTGAATTAGCAAATGTCAACACGCTAATGTCGGCGACACCTAAAGCAGCAGAACTGCTCGGTGATTTTGTCCAACAATATAAAAGTGGCGTAACAATCGATGAGATATTAGAAGATCTCAAACGTCGCTACGGCTATGATGAAGAGGCCTTTGCAGGGCATATAAATAAGCAAAAGAACTTGACAATATATTACGCAAATGATGAAGATAGGCGTTTTTCCCTCCTAGCTTCCGTCAAAGGCAAACTATTAAAGTTTATTGTTCGGTATATGGCTGTACAGCAAATAAAAGAAAGGTTGTCATTGCTGTCAATAAAGGCCGATAAAACCTCACACGCAGAAAATATCACATTATATCCCGTGATCTGGACAGGTAGCCGAAATAATAACAACGAATTTGTTCAGCTGATATATGGGTTGTATCAGGCAGGTTATCTCAATGAGGGTAGTGGTGAGATTACGAAAATCGTAGAAAGCCTTGCCTCCATCCTGAAAATTTCTCTTGGCAAAGGTTGGCAAAGCAATTTGTCTTCTAGTATACACAAATCGAAAAAGGATTACGAACCTCCTGTTTTCGAGAAAATAAAGCAGGCTTATTTGCGCTACGCTGATGATCTGGTCATGGCAAAGAAGACAAACAAATGAGTTAAAAGTAATTAATACTAACAATAGGCAGTCTTATCGGCTGCCTTTTTTCGTTTTTGAAAATGCAGCACTGGTGGGCATTTCACATTTTTCTGCCCCAACGTCTACTCCAAGTTGGAGGATTACTCCGTTTTGCCATGGTAATTTTATTAGACTAAAACGGTGGGATCTATGCAAGAACAATGGCGCAAAGTGGTGGATAGATTGGATAATATTGAAAGGCTGTTACTGCAAATAGTAAGGCAAGGAGCTGAAAAAGATGTTGGCGATGGTGACACTGCTCTGTTAACACTGAAACAGGCAGCGGAATTTCTGAATTTGTCAACATCGAGCATTTATAAGTTAATATACAAGAAAAACATCACGCCGGTTCAGCGGACAGCGAAGAGCAGAATCTTGTTTACGAAAGAACACCTGATAAATTATCTGAAACAAAAAAACAGCAACTAAACATCAAACTATATGGCGTTTATCAAAGAACCCTATTCGGAAAGCCGGGTAGAGATGATTTCTGAATTTTTAAAGAAAGAGGCTTCAATTGGCAACTCTAAAGACTATGAAATTAAGATTGACGAATTGAAGGTAGTCAGCAGGAACAATAATCCCGACAGGTTTTACGAGTATGAGGAATTTGTTATGCCTGAGAGCCGGAACATTACAATCATCATTCATGACAAGTCGCATACCAGTACAAAGTATATATTGTTACTGCAACAAGAAGTTCCCAATAGTGAGGAGCTATCTGGCATAGAAAAGAACCTGCATATAAAGATGCAGCATGAAAAGTCTAAATGGGCATATAATCAGCTCCAACGGGATTACATTGACTTGAAGCAGCAGCTAAAGGAGTGTGAGCACTATTGCAATCAGCTAAAGGACAAGAATCATGAACTGGAGGTTGAAAAAAGTAAATCGTCGGGCAAGCTCACGGAAACCGTTCTTGGTTTAGCTGGAACTTATTTTGCGAATAACCCAGATGCTCTTGGGCGTATTCCCATTATCGGCAATATTTTGGGAGGAGGAATGCACAAAGCGTTATCAGGAACCGATCGGGTGAACTGCTCTTGTTCCGAAGCACCAAAAGAGTTTACCGGAAAGGTTTACGAACAGGATGCTGTACGGTTGAAAAAGGCGTTCATTCCTTTCTTTCCACCAGAATACATAGAAAAAGCAATGGAAGTAGTAGTGCTATTTTTCAATGACAATCGTTTTATTGACCAAACAAAAGCAGGAGTTGAAAAGCTTATTGCCGAAAACAGGAAAAAGCAGAAGAGTGCGGCGTAAGAGCCCTATGTCAGAAACACAAGAACAATAACATAAAACTAATAAAATTAAAAGAGTTATGGCTTTTATGAAGGAGATGTATTCGGTAAGCGGAATAAATAGAATTTATCAGCTACTGAAGAATGAGGCAGCAAGTGGCTGTCCTAAGGATTATGATATAAAAGTGGATGCTATGAAGGTGGTTAGCAGAAACAATGACCCGGAGCGTTTTTTTGAACATGAACAGTTCCTAGTGGCCAGCAGCAAGAGTATTGTCGTCAATATTTATGACGGAGCATCGCCACGCTGCATGAAATACACCTTATTGCTCGAACCCGAACGATCAACTGAGCATGAATTGTCCGGTATTGAAAAGTCGTTTAACACAAGGATGCACCAGGAAAAGAAAAGCTGGGAGTACGACAGGCTAAAATCAGAGAACAATGAACTAAGGGAAGAGCTTGATGAAAAGGCTAAGTATGTGTCGCAATTGGAAGCACTTATTAATACGATGAGGGCTGAAAAAGAACAGATGCCTGGTAAGGTAACCAATGCGTTGATTTCTCTTGCAGGGCTATTTCTATCAAATAAAAATGGTCAGGAAGACACATCCATGCTTGCTGGTTTGTTAAGCCCTTCAGCAACAGAAGACGATGGTACAGAAAATATGGTAGCTACTTTTAGACGCTCAGACAATATAGAAACGGCATCCAAAGAAAAGGAGTCCCCGGATTTTCGTAACGAAGACCTGCAATACACTGGCACTGCTACAGAAGAAGATTTTACCAGATTGGAAAGATCACTTATTCCATTATTTGCGCAGGAGCACAGGGAAACGGTATCAACTGTTGTGAGTGTCATGTACCACAATAACAACCTGATACCTGAAATAGCAGAGTTGTTGGAGAATGACGATCCAGAACAACAGCAGGCAGCGTAAACCGAATTTTTCATCAATAAACAAGAACTAAAATGAACAAAATTTACGATGTAACAGTAGGAATTGAAGCAGAAAGCAGGAAGGAAGCAGAGCAAAAATTGCTACAAATACAGCAGTTAGCTGTTGACCATAGTGAAGGGAGCGACGTCAAGCAACAAGTGGCTACTTACGAGGCTGAATTATCCCCGGTTAAGGCGGCAATGGGCATTTTGGCAATTATCGGTTTAAGTTGGGTAAGCGACAAACTGAAACCAAACTTAAAACAAGGCGTAAGTACCGACCCGTTAATCGATATAAAGATGCGCAAAAACAAATGGCAAAGGGAGCGGCGAAAACGAAAACAGGAGGAAGAAAGAGCGAAAGTTTTTGCATTTTTGGATAACACAACGCATCCTTGATGTGATAAAATTGTTCGTTTGGGGAAAAGCACTACATAGGAACAAACGTTCTGCCTCTATTTTATAAATTGGGTTAAAATCGTGCCTGAAACTTGGCACGATAATTGATAATCAATATATTATGAGCAATGAAAAATAGATATAAAAAGAATAAACTGCCTTTTTATGAAAACAAGGTAACAACAGAAGTCGTGATAGAGAACAAAGTATCAATAGCTGTTTGCCGAAAAATTTTGAAAGAAAAAGCAAAAAGTTATACCGACTATCAAATAGAACAAATAAGAGATTTTTTTTACAAGCTGGCAGCAATTACCTACGAGGAATACGAACAACGAAAAGCAACCATTATTATACCATTGACAGAAAACAAAACCGACAATGAAGAAAGCCATTATTTACGTGCGAGTTAGTACGGACGAGCAAAGCGAAAAAGGATATAGCCTTGCCCATCAGGAAGAAAGGCTAAGGAACTATTGCAAATTACAAAATATCGAGGTAGTTGGCTTTTATAAAGAAGATCATTCAGCCAAGACCTTTGATCGTCCTGCATTCACTCAACTGTTGAGTTTTCTTAAGAAAAACAAGCAAGCGGTTGACCTGCTGTTATTCTTAAAGTGGGATAGATTCAGTCGTAATGCAGGGGATGCTTACGGAATGATTAACCAGCTCAACAAGCTCGGAGTAGAGCCACAGGCTATGGAGCAGCCACTTGACCTGAATGTTCCCGAAAACAAGATCATGTTGGCTTTCTATCTTGCTGCTCCTGAAGTGGAGAATGACAGGCGTTCATTGAACGTTATTGCAGGAACAAGACGGGCGATGAAAGAAGGTAGGCATTGTACTTGGGCACCAATAGGGTATAAGAATATCAGGACAGAAGATAACCGGCCCATTATTGTACCCGGCAATGACGCACTATTGGTACGCTGGCTATTCGAAGAAGTAGCCAAGCAGGAGAACAACGTGATGGATATTTGGCGTGAAGCATCGAAAAAGGGACTAAGGGTTAGTAAAAGTAATGTCTTTCTTATGTTGCGTAATCCCATTTACATGGGTAAGATCAAGATTGGCGCATATAAGGACGAACCTGCAACCGTAGTAAAAGGTATTCATGAGCCAATCATATCGGAAGGATTGTTCTACATTGTTCAGGAAATACTCGATGGCAGAAGGCCTAGTCACCCTACGGTTCATGCTGGTAAAGATGAGTTACCCTTAAGGGGCTTCTTAAAATGTCCTAAGTGTGGCACCAAACTAACAGGCAGTGCATCGAAGGGAAGGAGCAGCAGGTATTTTTATTACCACTGTACGAGCAAATGCGGAGAACGTCACAAAGCAGAGGTCCTTAATAAGGAGTTTTTGAAGGAACTCAAGAAGATAACGCCGGACGAACAGGATATACTGCTATTTGAAACAATAGCTACGGACTACTATAAAAAAGCAGGTAGTGCCAAATCCGTTAATGTAAAGGAGATTGATGAAGCAATAGAAAAGCATCGGGTACGAATAACGAATGCTCTGCGTCGTATGTCTGATGAAGAAATAAGTCCGGCGGAATACCGGGACATTAAGAACCTGTATGAACCAGAAATAGAAAAGCTGCTTCAAAAAAAACAGGATGTAAGCAAGACAGACGATAATCTGATGAACTACATAGCTACGGTTACTAAAGGACTAAGAAACCTGCCAAAGTATTACCAGACGGCGACTTTAGCCACCAAACAGCGTATAATCGGTTCGATCTATCCCGAAATGCTGATTTTTGAAAATAATACATATCGAACCGGCAGAATTAATGAAGCAGTCAGGCTGATATGCAAGCCAGAAAAGGTTTTTAAGGAATATAAAAAAGGAATGGCTCTCAAAAATGAGAGCCATTCCAACTGCGTAGTCCGACTAGGATTCGAACCTAGACTAACAGAGTCAGAGTCTGTGGTGCTACCGTTACACCATCGAACTATCTTTTTTTTTCTGACAGGGTGCAATATTAAGCCCCTTTTTACAAATCACAAAATCCGTTCTCACAAATATTGCAATTGAGTGTATTCCCACATTTCCCAATTCTCACATTCTCACATTCTCACATTCTCACATTCCCCACATTTTCACATTATTTAAAAAGCCCTGTTTATACCCACCACATAGCGCAGGGTGGCATACTGGCTGTTTCCATAGGGTGGGCGGTTGAGGAATACGGGAAAGTCCATACGGACAGTGAGTGGTCTTGCTTTTTCGAATACGCCCCAGTTTTTTATGGTGAAGGCACAGCCGGCACCGGCATCTACATGTAGCGTACCCCAAGTGGTAGTGGGAGAGATCACATGGAAGTTGGAGGTAAGGTAGTTGCTCAGCTCCATGATACCTGCGTCGCCAAAGGCGTAGATATTAGCCTTCAGCCAGTTCCGGGTGAGTCGCGGTCTCCACTGCAGATAGTTGTCAAACCCTATTTCTATGTTGGCAGATGCGCCGCTGCGACCTTTATAGCCGGTCAGCAGCCCGCCATTGACCTCGTCAGGTGCATAGTAGCCGGCATATCCCCTCAGGTTCAGCCCGCCGCCCTGGTGGTAATGATTCACATCATACAAAGATGTGCCGCGCCAGTCTGCAGGGGTGAAGCCTATGCTGCGGGTGAATTTGTTTTCCATTTGCTCTTCGGAGCTGGCACCTGCCATGTACAACAGGCTCTCGTAGGGGAGCTGCCTGCCCAGCCCAAAGCGACCAAACACACGGGTACGTATTTCCAGCTTGTCAAGGTAGCCATAGTTTACAGATTCAAGCTGTGCATAGGAGTAGCCAAAGGGCAGTGCATCTTTTTGCAGTATAGGTGCTCTGAGGCTAAAGGTGTACCTGCCCTGCCCGTGCATATAGTTATAGTTGTGTGTCCAGGCGGCATTGATAGAGTTGTTTTTTCTGCCGGGAGTGCTGCTCCAGTCGCCCGGGTCATTGAGGTAGGCGAAATCGTTGATAGACGGACGCCACAGCATTTGCCCGTATAGCTGCACGGTGTTGTTGTCATTCATCAGCCAGTTTAATCCGCCACGGTTGCACCACAGCCCATCCAGATAGCGGCTGTTTATCTGCATCTGCAGCTTGGGCATGTTTCGGGTTATGGGCGAGTTGTAGTTAACCGAGTAGTTTACCGGCTTGTAGCGCGCATAGTAGTCTTCACCCTTGAATGATTTGTAGGCATTCTCCTGCAGCACATGGGTGTTCCACCATACGGTAGCGTCCAGTTTGTACATGGTAGATAAGTAATCACCCTCGAAGTGTGCACCTGCTTTTATACCGTCTATGGGGTTCCACCATGCATCGGGGCGCACATACATGCGGTAGTGCCTGCGGTCTGTCTGTGCGTTTAGTCCGCCGTCAAACATCGTTTTTACAGCCCTTGGGCTCACCAGCATTCCCCGGGTGCGGTAGTTGTCTACCATGTTACGGTCGGCAAAGCGGTTAGTTGTATCTATCTGTACGTGTTTGATACCCGACGGTATCTGCACATGGGCCGTGTAGTTTTCGTGCAGTTTGCCCCAGCCATACCACTTGGGCAGGGTAGTGGCGGTGGTTTGTTTCTCAAACCAGGTATTGGGTATGTAGAAGTTGTGCTTGCTGCCATTCTTTGCAGTCACCGTAAAGTCTATCGGCATCTGCATTTCTCCGCTACGGTGCAGCTTCACCGCAAAGCTGTCTGTACCCTTTATTTTGCGTATGCCGCATACGCCATAGTCGAGCGTCTTGGTAGTCTCAAACCACTGGTCAAAGAACCACGAAAGGTCTACCTTGGTATACTGAATGATAGAAGCTCTGAAGTCTTCGAAGTAGGGGTGTGCAAATTTCCATTGGTCGAAGTAATGCATCATCGCCCGCTCAAAGAGGGAGTCGCCCAGCACATACTCCAGATTGTAGAGCATAGATGCGGTTTTGTAATACACTGCTCCATAGCCACCTCCCTGACCCAGCGCACTATTCCAGTCGTCGGAATGTGTGTTGATTGATAGTGAATTCTGATTGAGTGCGCTGTATGTGTATGAGTTCAGTACACGCAGGTCCAGTACATTTACCGGTTGCGCAAAATGCTGGCGGTATTTTGATTTTGGTTTGCCTGTTATCAGGTTTTCGCCATCTATGCGGCGTAGTCCCAGAGCGGTAAGGAATTGGGTGAATCCTTCGTCCATGGCTGCCCGGTAGGTCTCGTTGCTGCCCACCTGTCCATAAAACCAGTTGTGGGCTATCTCATGCACCAGCAGTCCTCTGTAGCCGGGGTCTGTGCCGCCATCCAGGGTTAGCATAGGGTATTCCATGCCATCGGCAGCATCGGCAGCTACTATTTTTGGGTAGCAATACATGCCTATGCCTTCAGAGAAAGTTTTGATGATTTTAGCTACATAGTCGGGGGCATTCTGCCAGCCAGCAGCGTGCGGCTCCTGTGCTATGGCCACACACTCCACACCGTTCCAGTAGGCAGTGCCTATGCGGTAAGACGGGTCGCCGGTAAATGCAAAGTCATGCACATTGTTGGCTACAAAGTGCCATTGCTTGCGCTGCCCGCGTACGTAAGGAGTGATGATAGACGGCGGTTCATTCATTTTCTTATTCGCAAAGTTTTTCAGTTCCAGCTTGGCACGCAGTGTGTCGGGCAGCACCTCTTTGCGGTTTTGCAATTCGCCGCTGGCTTCTACTACATAGTTGCTCGGGAAGTCCAGAGTTACATCAAACAAACCATAATCGCCATAAAACTCACGGTTCAGGTGCTGGTAGGTATCCCAGCCATGCATTCGGTCATACACGCATACCTTCGGATACCACTGGCAGCCATTGTAGTGCATAAAGCCCCATGCCGGGTACATCTTCATGCGGCGGCGGGTAGTACCTACATCGTAATAGGTATTAAAACTCATCTTCACCACTGCCTTAGCTCCGGGTGCCAGCGGTGATTTCAGGTATACCTTCATTATGGTATTGTCCAGCTCGGTAGTGGCTGTTGCTCCGTTTACAGTTATATTCTCCAGCACTATGCCCAGCCCGGCGGCTTCTTTTTTGCCCATGCGGGAGTTTACTTTGTTTGCCAGTTCGAGGTCGCGCAGGTAGGAGCCCTTCACAAAGGCATTCTGATACAGGTGGAAGTATATGTAGTGCAGTGTGTCGGGCGAGTTGTTCCAGTAAGTGAGTTCCTCTGCACCCTCTATTACATGTTCTAGTTCGTTTACTTTGGCATATATCTTGTATTGCACATCCTGCTGCCAGTAGGCAGCATCGGGTATACGGTTTTGCCAGTAGTATTTGTTGCTGCTGCTGCGGTAAGCGTTATCGCTGAGCTGAGCGCTGGCAGTAAACGCAAAGAATAAACTGAAAAGAGTAAAAACACACTTTATATTCATCAGAAAGTATTTGACGGTAAAAATAGAATATTAAATCAAATGGATACTCACCCGTTATAGGGGAAGATTTCACCTGAATATTAACTGTATTTTTTTTGTAATTTCACAACTGCTAAATGCGCTCGTTATGTTATTACGAAAAATATTGTTGTTGCCAGCTGTTGTTCTTGCTCCATTGGGCGTATGGTCGCAAACTGCCATTACAAGCACCGATACACTGGCGGCAAAAATTATGATGGGCAATTATGACCCGGCGGCTTATATGGCTGGCACCGTAATAGACCATCCCGATGCAATAAGTTCCGGTATTCGCAACGTTGTTTCAGCCGATTCATTGCACGCTTATCTGGACAAGCTGCGCTCTTTCAAAACCCGCAATACCGGTTCAGATACGCTTTCTGCTACAAGAGGTATAGGTGCAGCCCGCAGGTGGATACATGGCAAGTTTGAGGAGATAAGCGCACTAAATGACAATCGACTCAAGCCATCGTATCTGCAGTTTGAGCAGGCAATATGTGGCATTAGCCTTCACCGAAATGTATTTGCAGTATTGCCGGGTACTGATACCGCCGATAAGGCAATAACAATAATAGAAGCACACATGGACAGCCGTTGTGCTGGGCTGTGCGATACTGCTTGTGTAGCAGAGGGTATGGAGGACAATGGTAGTGGCACGGCGCTGGTAATAGAGCTGGCAAGGGTTATGAGCAAGTACAGCTACAAACGCACTGTTGTCTTTATGACTACTACTAGCGAGGAGCAGGGGCTGAATGGGGCTCAGGCATTTGCTACGTATGCCGCCTTGCACAATATAAAAATACGTGGTGTGCTCAATAGCGATGTAATAGGAGGTATCATATGCGGACATACTTCATCGCCACCCAGTTGCCCGGGCTTCAAGCAGATAGATAGCACTCAGGTGCGTTTATTCTCGTTTGGCGGGTTCAATTCCTTTCACAAAGGTTTGTCCCGCTTCATTAAACTGGAATACAAGGAGATGCAGCTTCCATTTGTTTCAGTGCCCATGATGGTAAGTATAATGACCCCTGAAGACCGCACCGGCAGAGGGGGCGACCATATTCCTTTTCGTACGGGTGGATATCCGGCTATGCGCTTTACTTCTGCCAATGAATCGGGTGATGCGGATGTTTCCAGCAGCACCTATATGGACAGGCAGCACACATCCTCTGATAGTATAGGCGTAGATAATGACCTGGATGGAACACTGGATGAATATTATGTAGACTTTAATTATCTGGCACGCAACACAGTTATAAACGGAAACGCCGCTGCAATGATGTGTATGGGCCCCCGCACACCTGATTTTACACTTACCGCTACTCCCGGCAATCTGTTGGTAAATCTTACTGCCGAAACCGGCTATCCACAGTATAGGGTAGGAGTGCGCACTACTACCAATGACTGGGATTCTGTGTATACATTCAGCGGAGGTAGCACTACATTCACTGTGCCCGTTACGGGCACCGGCAATCACATTGTTAGCATTGCATCTGTCGACGACAAGGGCGTGGAAAGCCTTTTCTCTAAAGAGCTGCAGGTGGCCGTTGTGAGTGGTTTCGACCTGCTGCCATCGGTGCCTAAGCAGGTAGAGTTATTGCAAAACAAGCCAAACCCTGCCGATGAGGCTACAATGATATCGGTACTGGTTAATGACCACCTGGCATACAAGGAGGCATACGTAACCATAAAAGACCTGAATGGCCGCGAAGTGCAGCGTATGAACATCACACTTAATAACGGTGTAAATGAAATAATGTACGACCATGGTTACAATGTAAGTGGCACCTACACGTACACATTGGTAATAGATGGCAAGGTTATAGAATCAAAGCGGATGATTTTTGCGAACTAACTTAAAATGCAGTTTGTAGTCGAGAATTGGTTTTTGGTGTATTTGGTGTTTTTCTTAAAGTATACCCAAATCGCATGTTTGCCCTACGGGTGTATTCAGTTGTCTGTTAGTTTTACAACACATGCACCTGCGTAGCTTTATTTTTGTTTTCCTGTTGTTGTCTTTGTCATTGCCTTGCAGCTCGCAGACATTGCAGGGCGTGGTTACAGACAGTGCTACTCACAAGCCCCTGGTTGCGGTAACGGTTGTCAATCTAAAGACACAAGCATCTGCATATACTGATGCCAACGGCTATTACAGCCTTTTTGCAAAGCAGGGCGAGGTAATTGTGTTCTCCTATATTGGGTACAAAACTGTACGGAAGGCAATGCCGCCCTCTGTTTTACTATCTACTATGAATGTAGAGATGGGCAAAGTAGTTTATGAGTTGGATGAAGTGGTTATGCGTCCGGGGCTGCTTACCCAGTATCAAATAGACTCTACAGAACGTGCCGAAATTTATAAAATTCCTCTAGGTCGCCGGCGCCCCACTGTTATGAGTCCTGTATCTGCCATAGCAGAGAAGTTTTCAAAAAAAGCTAAAAGTACATATCGTTTTCAGCAAGTGTTCGCAGCGGGCGAAGTGGAGAAGTTTGTTGATACCCGTTATACCCCTGCACTTGTTACCAGCCTCACCGGTATTACCGGCGATAGTATCGGTTACTTTATGCATGCCTTTCCTATGCCCTATGATTTTGCCCGTGCTGCCACTAATCTCGAAATGAAGATGTGGATACGCGATAACTACAAGCAGTGGATAGCGAGACCTGCGACCGACAGTGTACAGGTATTGAACAAGTAGTAAAGCCAAGTAGACATTGACAATAGATCAATTGCCTTACAATGCCTGATGATGGTAGATAAGCCGCTGAGCATATGATGGCGCCTTCTTTATGCCGTAGATGTGGTTGAGGACGCTTATAAGCGAAGCCGAAAGCGACATGCCATTGATGCCCTGAAATTGATGTAAGCGATAGGCAGAACTTTTTTCATGAGTGCAATTGAAAATCGTTATTTATACGAATAAAGCCAGTGCCATGCAGCTGAATATAGCTTTAGATATCAGCGTATAGCTATTTTTTGCCGGCGGAGCCTTAGGCAACCAGCGCAGCGACTCATGAACGCCAATAAAAAAGACAAATAGATGTGAATAAAAAATCGCCTTTTTCTTTTGCTACTTTTCTTTTTGGCGAAGCAAAAAAAAAAGTAGGGTAACACGGGCAGACAACAATGGTTGGTGAAACAACTAGTGGAAACTCAATGCCAAACTGGTTTAATGCTACACGTCTATAACAGCAAACAGCCCCGCAATAGCAGGGCTGTTCACATTCATCCTCATTATTCGTTTATTATTCCACTACTATATTGTTGTTATAGTTTACACCATTTGCTTTGATGTTTACTATGTATAGTCCTTTGTTTACACCATCTAGATTCAGTACTGTATTACCGTTGCCGTTAGTCATATCTACAGTGTTGGTCAATGCACGGCGACCTGTAACATCAGTTATTGTGATAGTACCTGTACCTCCATTTACCACATTCCACTGTACATTCAGCTTGCCGCTGGCAGGGTTAGGGAATACGCTGATGCCGGTGTTTGCTGTAGCTATGTCACCTACTGTCACTGTTTTCGGAGTTATAGTCATAGACAACGTATGCTGTACAAAATCAGCTACGGTCAGGCTAGGTGCAGCAGTGGTAAGCGTAATAGCTGAGTAAGGAACGGTAGCGTAGTTGATGTCTTCTGGATATATTTTCATCGACACACCTACGGGGAGATTACTGAAAGAGTAATAACCCAGTGCGTTCGTTCTTGTAAACTGAAGTATTTCACCTGAAGTCTTTACACAGTAGATCAGCATGCCTTCTACCGGGTCTCCATCAGCTGTCCCTTTGTTCGCACCTGTTGTTACACTGCCTCCTATAAAGCCTGGGCCTGTAGTGGGTGTACCTGAAAGCATGGTTATGTTTTTGCCTGCATCGTACGTGCCAGACACATGGTGTACGACAGAAGCTGCGCTCCAGTAAGCACTGGATGTATGATAGGTAGGTATGTAGCTAGTTGTTGAATATATTGAATCACATGCTGCCTTGATACGGAAAGAATCTGTACCCATACCACAAAATGAATAGCTTGCACTTGAGCCAATAGAGTAGATGTATGCAGAATCTACTGCCGACAGCATAAGTGTTGAAGGGTTGTATTTGATCAGCCATACTTTTACAGTACCATAAAATGGCGCGCCGGTAAACAATACATTACCCGCTACGCAATTAGGGGTAGTCACTGTTACAGTAGCAGTAGTAGATGCAGGTCCGCTACAGCCGGTTACAGTATAGGTTATTACTGCTGTACCGGCAGCAACACCTGTTAAAACGCCAGAGCCTGATATTGTTGCGATTCCTATGCTTCCACTAGACCATGTGCCACCCGGTGTAATGCTTGATAAGGTAGTTGTAGAACCTATAGCAACTGATGTAACACCTGTTATAGTACCTGGAATGGTTGTGCTTACTACAGTAACAACCTGTGCGTCGTATGTTGGGCCGCATATAGTGCCTGATGTAGCATGAGCTATGGTAGCTGTTCCTGCTGACATACCTGTTACCACGCCGGTGCTGCTTACAGTTGCTACAGATGTATTGCTGCTGGTCCATGTTCCGCCACTTAGAGTAGCTGTGAAAGTAGTCGCAGCGCCTATACAAACTGAAGGTGCACCGGAAACTGAATCTGTGGGTATCACGGTAACCACTGTTGTTGTCAGGCAACTTGTACCAAACATGTAGGTTATCGTAGATGTGCCACCGCTAACGCCCACAACTACACCTGTTGTTGGGCCTACTCCGGCAATCCAGGGTGAAGAACTGGACCATGTACCACCCGCTGGCGAGCAACTTAGGGTAAAGCTGCTTGAGCCCACGCATACAGATGTGCCTCCACCTGTAATGGCACCTGGTACCGGGTTTACTGTAAATACTACACTTGATGTAGCGCTACCCACAAAAGAAATAATAGTGGTGCCTGCAGATATGCCACTAATTACACCCGATGTGGCACCAATAGTTGCTACCGCTGTATTGCTGCTGCTCCATGTACCGCCGGTTGATGGACCTCCGGATGATGAGTCATACAATGTCAAGGTTGCTCCTTCACACACTGTATGTGTAGGGTAGATAGCCGCAAACGATCTTTGCGTGCTGAACAAAGCGATAATAATCGCTGCAAGGGTCAAGACTTTTTTCATAAAAAACTCTTTTCTTTTTGATTAGATTGTTAAGAATAAAATTGATTTAGAATCTCCTGCAAACTATGACGTGAATCGGTATTTGATTGTGAGGATTAGACTCGTAAAATTAATTTTATTATATAAAACCGTATTCAGAAAGCTAAAGCATCAGATTACTCCCCAACATACATTGCTTTTCTCTAAAATGCGTTCTATTTCTTTTTCCTTTTTCTTTACCTGAAAGCGGATAGGAGAGAATGTCCAGCGGGCCCGCAGCCGGGATAGCCGGTCCGAAGGCGGTAGGAAAATTAGACGACTTATCCAGCCAAGTGGTGCAAATGAACGAAGTATACCCGATACTTTTATGAAGTAGACAACGGTGGACGAGTCGCAGCGGTCAAGAATTTCAGCAAGTTCTGTAGTATCCGTAAAAGAAGATATGCACAGCACCGCTCCTGTTTTCGGGTTAAAGTATTGTAATAATGGCGTATCAGAATGCCACTGGCTGTTGCTGATGATGCGGGCAGTCTTTTCTTCTTCCGGCATTTGGTCGGGTATACTGAAAGACTGGTCGGCTATGTAGCGCATTTCCCATTCTTTTTTCGAAAGCGAGTCATACACTGTCCACACACAGTTTTTATAATAGTTCAGCATTTCTTTCAGGTAGCCTTCGTTCATCCATTGCGCTTTTACTGCGGCAAAAAACGAAGCATGAAAGTATAGGTGAGATGCATATGGTTCAAACACCTCGGGCACACGCACTACCAGTTCCCGGTTTTTGGCATATACCTTCCAAACTATGCGGCGCACATCATCGCCGCTTTCATAGTCTTTATAGTTCAGATATTCGCCCTCTACTCTGCGCAGTTGTTCTATGCGCACATCCATGTTTTCTGTCTTTTTTGGTGCTACATCTGCATCCTGCTCCGAATTGAGAACTGGTGGCTGGTAGAAGTGACCGCTCACCGGCTGCGATACCGCCAGCGAGAAAATATGCAGCATATCCTGAAAATAGATGAAACCACCCTTCAGGTCATATTCTTTTATATCGGGCAGGTACATGCGGCTTCTTCCTGTTATTGCGGTTCGCAAAAGGCTGTTGGCTTTTCGTTTATCAGACAGCAAGGCAAAACGGTCGGTCATTACATTGTCGTCATAATAAAGGCGACCTTTAATAAAACCCAACACAGGGCGAAACACACCCTCCAGATGTGCAATAAGATATAGTTTGTTTTCTTTGCCTTTTTTAGTTTCGGTTGCAAACTCAACGTTCAGCCGCACTCCTCTTGTTTTTCGCAGCCAGTGGTAATATATATAGCTGGATATGGTGCTGAGCACAGATAACATTATAAGCGCAAGCACAAACCAGAAAGTTAGTTTTCCCATCAATAATATAAACGGTATAAAGGGCGATGGTTCATCTCCTTTGGGAACAGGTCTATACAGCAATGAGTGGGCAGCCCAGCCCGCCAGTACGCACAGCAGTGTGTTGAGCGTAAATGGGAAATACTGCCAGATGTAGTAAATGCGCCATTTTAGATGTTTCCGGTTCATTGGGTGCCACTGAGGTCGAGTTGTGAAAGTACCAAAACGAATTTGTAAAAGTTGTTAATTTTATTCCGGCACCTGCACCTTGTATATTCTTTATTGTTGACGGCCTATCTGGAATGTTACAGATACATTTTGTGCTGTTGGCAATAAAACGCCCAAACTCTCGGTTGGTCATCCTAAATTTGCAGTATCAGGCTTATTACCAATAAACTATGACAGACAGAATAGAAAAGTTACTTCAGTTTCTTCACAGCAATCCTAAAGATTGTTTTCTCAATCATGCGCTTGCGCTCGAATATGTAAAATCAGGTGATGAGATGAACGCAAAAAAATTCTTTGAAATCAACCTTTCTAACGATGCGGGTTATGTCGCTACCTACTACCATCTGGGCAAGTTGCTGGAAAGAACCGGCAACACGCAGGAGGCTACAGCCATTTATGAGCAGGGTATGGCGCAGGCAAAAAATGCCAAAGACAATCATAGTTACAATGAATTGCAGGGGGCTTACGAAGATTTGGTGTATTAACGCAATGTAATTTTATTTATTTTGAGCAAACTCCTACAAGATTTCAAGGCACATTGGGCCACAAGTTTTTCGCATTTGCAGGGTAAGCCTATATTGCTGGCTGTGAGTGGTGGCGCCGATTCTATGGTCTTGGCACATCTCTTCCGGGATAGTGGTATTACATTTGGTATCGCACATTGCAATTTCGGACTCCGGGCTCATGCTTCAGACCTCGACGAAGAGCATGTGGCCAACTGGTGTACGCAAGCGAACATTCCTTTTCATACTGTGCGGTTCGATACTAAACAACACAAAGAAGATTGGAAAAAAGGCACTCAGGAGACAGCCCGTATTCTGCGCTACGATTGGTTTGAACGTATAAGAAGAGAAAATGATTATGCCCGAATAGCCACGGCACATCACGCCAATGATAATGTAGAAACACTGCTTATTAATCTGTTCAAAGGCACCGGCATAAACGGTATGCATGGTATATTTCCTGAGAATGGCAAGTTAATTCGCCCGCTACTTTTTGCCACAAAAGAGATGCTGTCTGAATATGTAGTAGCGAATAATGTATTGTACAGAGAAGATGAGTCTAATGCCGTTGACGACTATCTGCGCAACGCTGTAAGGCATCAGCTAGTGCCTGTGGTAACAAAGCTGTTTCCCAATGCCATAGTCAATGTAAATGAAAGTATCTCCCGTTTTGCCGAAGCCGGACAACTGTTCAATAAAGCAATAGCGGAAGAACGTAAAAAACTATTGGAGCAGCGAGGGAAGGATTATTACATACCTATTCGAAAGTTGCAGCACAGGCAGCCTTTGGCCACTATTTGTTACGAGTTGCTACAACCATTTGGGTTCACATCGGCACAGTTACCTCACGTACTCTGTTTGCTTCAGTCCGACACCGGGCGTTTTATAGCATCACCTACTCACCGTGTTATCCGCAACCGGGACTTTCTGGTCATCACCACTATGGCTACTGCCGGTGCCGATATTGTGGAGGTTACAGATTTGCCCTGTGTGATTGAAACCGAAAAGTATCGTTTTTCATTTTCTGTAAAAGATAAGCCCGATGAAATTCCTGCTGGTGCTGATACTGCTTTTGTAGATATGGATTCGGTTACATTACCATTAGTGCTCCGCAGGTGGCGAACAGGTGATTACTTCTATCCGCTGGGTATGGGTATGAAAAAGAAAAAAGTAAGCCGATTGCTTATAGACCAAAAGGTGCCGCTGCATGAAAAAGAAAACATCAGAATACTGGAATGCAACAAACGGATAGTATGGGTATCCGGCATCCGGCTCGATGAGCGTTTTAAGGTAAAACCTTCGACAGCTACGGTACTTATCGTAAAAATGGACAGCCTGTAATTTTATTAACCTATCAGTCTGAATCCTGCGGTTTTACTGTGGACTCATAAGCGCATTTATAAAACCTAGTCCATGGGTGGGGTCACTAAGCAGTGCAAAGAATAAGCCATATACAGAGCCCCATATATGTGCATCATGGTTTACATTGCCACCGCCTTTTTTTGCCATATAGGCCTCAAACAACAAATACAAAACGCCGAATATGATGCTGGGAATACCTATAGGTATAAACATCATGTTAATACGGCTCCAGGGAGAAGAATATATAAAAAAGAAAAGCACTGCCGCCACACCGCCCGAAGCACCTAGTGAGCGGTAATAACTATTGTTTCTGTTTTTGAGGAAAGAAGGCAATGAGGCAATAATAATACCCGAAAGATATAGGGTAAGAAAACCTGCGCCCAGTATATACTCTGCCCATCTGCCCATATAAAACAGGGTAATCATATTGAACAGCAGGTGATTCCAGTCGGCATGTATAAAACCCGACGTAAGCAATCGGTAATACTCCTGTGGGTTGTCCATTTGACGCGGCCACAGTATGAGCTTATTTATAATTGTTTCATTATTGAAAGCTGCTATAGATAGGATAACGGTTATTGCTACGATGATAATAGTAAACGTCATTAGATAAGTGGCATTTTTAAAAACTGCTGCCCAAATGTAGCGTGAATGGACAATATAGTATCAATTGAACCTGAGGATTAACATATTTTATCTGTAAATTAAAGAAGCCTTCGACAAATTGGATGTCAAAGGCTTCTTTTAATGTTATACTTCTAAATAGAATTCTATGGAATCTTAGTGATTGCAACGATGGCGGCGACCATGGCGGTGACCATAGTTTTCACATTTGTTACAATCGTGAATGTGGCATTTGTTTCGGTAGTAGGCTCTGCTGTTGCAGTTGGTGTGACAATCGTTTTTACTTTTGCAGCAGTCACTTTTCTTATCTGCACAAGGAGTGCTTTTGCTTTCCATTTCTTCCCTTACTACTGGTCTGGGCTCTTGTTTTACCGGCACGACTTGAGGCTGTTGTATCCGCACAGGTGCACTCGGAGATACAACAGGTGCAGGTTGTGACACTGCAGGGGTTGCTTTAACTTGCTTGGTTACTTTTTTTGATGCTTTTTTTACGGGTACTTTTGGTATTGATACCGCTGTTTTTTTAGTTGGAGCAGCTTTTGGAGCAGCATCTGTAGTCTTTTTCGCTGGTGTAGCTACCGGAGACTGTTTGGCAACAGGTGCTACTGGTTTTGCTACCGGTGCCACTGGTTTAGCCACTGGTGCAGCTGGTTTAGCTACTGGCGCTGCTGGTTTAGCAGTTACAGCAGGTGCTGGTTTAGCTACTGGTGTTACAGGTCGTGCTACCGGTACAGGTGTCTTATTTACTGGCACTGATACCTTAGGTGCAGGCTTGCCTTTCTCCGTTTGTGCATTTACGTCGCTTAAGCAAAGTAACGCAGCAGCGAACAACGGTACGAAAAATTTTATCATAAAATAGCTTTTATCACGCGAAGATATGAAAATACTTCAAGAGTCATAGTATCCAAACATGTTTTTCCATAAAAACAGGAATTGTTGTAACCTTCAGATATTATATATTTCAGTAAGTCTGTTTCTGCCCTCGATATCATGGCTTTCAGGTCATAATCACTGCACCGGCGAGAAGGGAATATCATCGTTCACACGCTATGCTTCACTACACATACGTGGTTTCCCTGGCGAACTTAGTGGCTGACTTTCGTTTCTGGGTTTCTCAATTTCTGTGTTTATCGTTCAGTATTCCCATAATGCGTTTGCCCGGCCACAGGTATGCCGCTTGTAATTTTTTTCCTATTTTGCTGCACTAAACACAATCACCATGAACAAGAAACTGGGATACGCACTTCTGTCTTTTGCTTTATTTAGCATGTCTTTCAGAGGCGATAATGCCGAAAAAGTAGATATGCATACTATAATGCTGATAAAAAAAGAAGGATTCAACAACTCGAAAGTTATGGAATCCCTTTTTGAGCTTACAGATGTAAATGGGTCCCGGCTTACCGGCTCTACCGGTATGAAAAATGCAGAGGCATGGGCCGCAAAACGGCTTAAGGGATGGGGGATGAAAAATGTGAAAATAGAGCCGTGGGGTGGCTTTGGGAAAGGGTGGGAGATAAACAAAAGTTACATAGCTATGACCGCGCCATACTACCAGTCACTCATAGCTGTGCCTCGCGCCTGGACACCCGGTACCAATAGATTGCTAACCGCCGATGCCGTGCTGGTGCGTATAGAAAGCGCAGACGATATGGCTAAATACGCCGGAAAGCTAAACGGAAAAATAGTAGTACTATCTACCCTCAACAACGAAACCAAGCCCAACTTTAATGCTGATGCCCGCAGGCTTACAGATGAGGAGTTGCACCAACTGGAAGATGACCCACATGGGGTAGAGGCTGTTACCAATCTGAGCCTAAAGAAACCACAACCCAAACCGAGAGTAAACCTGCGTCCGCAAATTGATTCGTTTCTGATGGCAGAGGGTGCAGTGGCAGTGGTGAGTGGCGGCAGGGGTACGATGGGTACAGTATTCACCTCAAATGGCTCATCGCGCAAATGGGATGCAAAAGCAGTGCTGCCCGAGTTGGAGATGGGAAGCGAGCATCTGGGTGTGCTGGGAAGACTGATAGAGGCTGGTAAAAAAGTATCGCTGGAGATTGATACACGCACTACTTTTCTTACAGATGATTCTACTGAATACAACGTAATAGGAGAGATACCCGGCACAGACCCTGAGCTAAAGGAAGAACTGGTGATGCTGGGCGGGCATCTCGATAGCTGGCATGCATCTACAGGAGCTACAGATAACGGCACAGGTAGCGTGGTAATGATGGAGGCAATTCGGATATTGAAAGCCATCGGTGTAAAACCTCGTCGCACAATAAGGATAGCCCTGTGGAGTGGGGAGGAGCAGGGGCTACTTGGGTCGAGGGGATATGTAAAAAAACATTTTGGAGACCGCTTGACCATGAAGTTGAAACCCGACCACAGCAAAGTATCTGCCTACTACAATCTGGACAATGGCGGTGGTAAAATACGGGGCGTATACATGCAGGAAAATGATGAAGTGAAACCTGTATTTAGTAGTTGGCTGGCTCCTTTTGCCGATTTGGGAGCTACATCAGCCACTATTAAAAACACCGGATCCACAGATCATATTTCCTTTGATGAGGTAGGTATACCCGGTTTCCAGTTTATTCAGGATCCGCTGGAGTATGGCACCCGCACACATCATACCAATATGGATTCTTATGACCGGGCAAGTGCCAACGACCTGATGCAGGCATCTGTAATCGTTGCATCTTTTGTGTATCATACTGCCATGCGCAGTGATTTATTACCCCGCAAACCATTGCCCAAAATCAACAAAGCGGCAGATAGTTATCGCAGGTAGTCATAGGGTGTTCTTTATGCTGATTGCAGCTCCGCTTAGCCGCTATTTACACGATACAGCTTTTTTTACTACATTTGCAGGGTAACATTTTGTTCCAGCCTATTAGTGTCGGTATATTTAGTATATGCCGGCTGTCAACTCAAAATTATAGTTTAGGGTTTATTACACACTTTTGAGGTTTCACATTTTCAACAATTAAATACAAATGACATTTAATGAATTAAACATTATATCCCCAATACTTAAAGCACTTGATGCCGAAGGATATAAAAATCCAACTCCTATACAGGAGCAGGCAATACCAATATTATTAGCTGGTCGCGATTTGCTGGGTTGCGCACAGACAGGTACCGGCAAGACAGCCGCTTTCGCTATTCCTATATTGCAGTTGTTAGACAGCCGGCATGCCGAAAGAAACCACAGGCACATCAAAGTGCTCATTCTTACTCCCACTCGCGAACTGGCGATACAGATAAATGAAAGTTTTGCAGCCTATGGCCGCAACCTCCGCCTGAAACACACAGTTATTTTTGGTGGCGTACCGCAGGGTGCTCAGGTGCAGACACTGCAGCGGGGCATAGATATACTTATAGCCACCCCGGGCCGTCTACTCGACCTTATGAGTCAGGGCTACATCAGTCTCAAGGACCTGGAGATTTTTGTACTCGATGAGGCAGACCGTATGCTCGACATGGGCTTTATACACGATGTAAAGAAGGTAGTAGCCAAGCTGCCATCGAAGAGGCAAACACTGTTTTTCAGTGCTACCATGCCCACTGAAATACAGAAACTTGCTAATACCATATTGGTAAACCCTGAAAAAGTAGAAGTTACACCGGCCTCTACTACTGCTGAGACGATTACACAATCTGTGTACTACGTGGATAAAAAGGACAAAAGACAACTCCTCGAATATATACTCAAGGATCCTAAGATAACTATGGCACTCGTGTTTACCCGTACCAAGCATGGCGCTGATAAAGTGGTAAAAGACTTGCATAAAGCCAACGTTACAGCAGAGGCTATTCACGGCAACAAGTCGCAGAATGCCCGCCAGCGTGCGCTTTCCAATTTTAAGGAAGGCAGGATACGTGTGCTGGTAGCAACAGACATCGCTGCACGCGGTATAGATGTAGATAGTCTGTCACACGTTATCAATTATGAGATACCCGAAGTGCCGGAAACTTATGTACACCGTATTGGTCGTACTGGCAGAGCAGGTGCCAGCGGCATAGCTGTTTCTTTTTGCGACGAAGAAGAAAGGCAGGATTTCAGAAATATCCTGAAACTAACAGCACAGCAAATACCGGTAATTGATAATCATCCTTATCCATCATCTTTTTCAGGTAAGGTAATTATCAACCCACCTAAGAATAAGGATATCGTTCACAGGCCAAATGCTGTATCTGGCTCTGGCGGACCTGTGAGGCACAGGCCGGGTGTGGGCAGAAGCTATAACAAGAGATAAATTACCAGATAGATATTAACCGTTGTGCAGCAAGCACAGCGGTTATTATTTTTATTCTTCGGTCATTCTTATGCAATTTTCACTGGCTGCATTACCACTTGGTTCCTAATGATAACATAAACGTCATTTTAGGCACGATATTTGCTGTATGTTTAATATCGATACAGATTGCTGATTTTTCAGTAATTTTTTTCTCAAAAAAACGTTTTCAATTTAAAAAACCCATAATTTTACAGGCAACCATTTTTTTACTTAAAAAACAAAATAAAATGAAAAAATTACTTTTACTCCTTGCGTCGGGCTCTGTCGCCTTTGCAACAAATGCGCAGCATCGTGTGATGACACCTGTGTCTGCTGATTCAAAAAACACTGCTGCTAAGTTTGACAAATTGTACTCTATCCCAGCTACAAAAAAAGCACACAAAGGTACTGCAGCACCAAGAACGTATTCACATGCTGCTTATTTCGATACTGTTTTGCAGGATGTGCATGGTCTGCAATCTGCTAACACAACGATCCTTATGTGGCAGGATACTACATCTTTAGCTGGATTTACTACCGGTTATGATAATATCAACATGGTGTCTATTGGAAGCATTCTGCACCCTCAGTCAGCAGGTCTCAATAAACCAGAATATTACCAGGGCGAAATGAAAATCGGACCATCTGATGCTTATATCGTAAGTGGAGTTACCATTTATGGTGTTTATGATTTCGATGCTGCAAATACTCAGGTTGATACGCTGGTACTTTCTTTCGTTTATGGTAATGGTAATAACACAGCGGCTTCAAATGGTATTTTCAGAGGTGGTCGTGTAAGTGGCAGTCATTATGGTGACTGGCCCGTGGTAACTACCCGTTTCGATACTACCGAGCTAAGTTATGCAAGAATAAATGCAACTCAGGGAACTCCTAATCCTTACGTAATTAAAGTTCCACTTGGACCAACTGCTTTTGGCGATACACTTTCTAATGGTGTTTGGACTAAAGATATCTCTTTATCTACTCTCGGAGCTGGTGGATTGAATGTTCCGGCGGGCAATCAGGTAGGTATGTCTTATACCTTCAAAAGCGGTCGTGCTTTTACTGCTGCACCTGATACTATCTTCTATTCAAGTGGTGTTATGAAACACAACATGTGGCGTCCTCTGGTTAGATTCGCTACTAACAGTGGTACTACTGCTGGTGTTCAGTTTGCACCTTACGATTCTACAGATTTCAACGAAGGTCTTTACAAGAGATTGCCACACAATGCAAATGGTTGGGCTTATATGTATCTGCCTCATTGGGCTTGGACTGGTGTTCCTTCAGGTGCATGGACTGGTCAGTATCCAATAGTTGATTGGGACATTACTTGTGTAGCTTGTGGTGTTGTTCCTCCTCCAACAGTTGGCGTAGGTAATACTAGTCTTATCAGGACTACTGCAGCATTCCCTAACCCTGCTAACAATGAACTTCAGGTTCCTTTCACACTGGGCGAGACTGCTAATGTAACAGTTACTTTGAGCAATCTACTTGGTCAGACAGTTGCTACCCGTGTTATGGGTAATGTAGCATCTGGAAAAGCAACATTCAATACATTGACTTTACCTGCAGGTGTTTACACTTACACGGTTATAGCTAATGGTGAGCGTACTACAGGTCGTGCAGTTATAGCACACTAATTGTTCTACATATTTCTAATTACCGAAAAGGTAGCAGGTCTTTCCTGCTACCTTTTTTCTTTTGGTGAACACTAATTCAAAATTCTTACAATTCCTGATAAGATACATTAACACTTATTCTAAAATAATTTTCGTAATTTCATTGTAACTTTTAACCAAACAGAACGCTGATGAAAAAAGTAATTCTACTTTTCGCATTTGGTAGCCTCGCTACAGGTTCATTTGCCCAGCAGCGGCAGCATATTATTACAGCTCAGGCTCCTGTCAGCCGCACAGAGTACCTGGCACCACCCAATCTGCAGAAAAAGAGTTTCAAACCAGTAAGAACACTGGCGGCCAAAACTACAGCTACTACTTTCTGGGGGCCCGAAACTTTCGGATCAGGTACCACAACTACATTGCCATCAGGCTGGAGTGCTAACTCTATGCCAACTACCGGTGGTGGTACCTGGAAATGGGCTAATACCGCATCTACGTCTCCCTTCACCATGGGGGCTATGAGTTCTACCACCGCGTCCGATGGTTGGATGATTTTCGACTCTGACCTTTTGGGTATAGGTGGTGGCACTCCTAGTGGTTATCTGCAAAGCCCGGCTATCACTGCTTGTGCTACAGAAAGTTCCGTTAGGGTAAATTTTGAGAACTATTACCGCAATTTTTACGATTCCTGCTCTGTATGGGTTTGTACAAATGCTTCTTTTACGCCCGGTACTTATTCTGTTTTCCCTGTTTACTACAATAACGCTACTCCGGTTAATGTTTCTACACCCAATACATCCGTTGTAAGGGTCAACATTTCTGCAGCAGCAGCCTTGCAATCTACTGTATACATCCGTTTTGTCTATTATGGATATGCTGGTGGTAGCTATTCATGGATGATTGATGATGTAACTCTTTCGAGCATGGACCCGGTTGATGCAGGTTTAAGTAAGTCATCTGCATTGTATTATTCTGGTCCTACCTTTGGTTGGGCTGCATTTGGTGCTAAGCCTGCTAAAATGATGGATACAGTTTATCCCGTTACTTATGCTGCAAACTATGGTACTACCGCTTTCCCAAGTGCTAGTGTAAATGCAAAAATCTTCCAGACTGCAACCTCGGTCTACGATAATAACGTCATTTTTTCTCTTCCTGTCGATGCGTTGGATACAATAGTTGATTTTGTGGCTGCAGGTACTCCTCCCGGTTATTTTTCTACTACTACCGCTTTGTATACTGTTCCATTTAGTATCAATCTTACCGGCGATGCCGATGTGACAAATAATAATGACACTACTATGTTTCGGGTTACGGACACATCGTGGGCTACCAATGCCCCTAATGCCAATAGCACCGGTAGTCAGTATGTATACAGAAACTCACCTCCATCTGCGTATAGCCCGGGTACAGGTTTCACAGTTACAGCCGGTCGCACAGATACTTTGACATCTGTAAGTGTAGCTTTTGCAGATACCACCGCCGCTGGTCAGTCAGTAGGGGTACAGATCTATCATTTCGATGGCACTAACTGGGTATATGATGGAGTAACTGTATTTAGGGCATTAACCGATGCTGAAATCAGCACATCAACCAGCCTTGTATATGCTAATTTTCCGGTTGATTATGTTGCTTCTGCAGGTCATATAGTGTTGGATGGTGGCACAGACGGAGGCTTATATGCTGCTGTAGTAAAGGGTATGGGCAACACTGCTGAAGTAGCAGTACTCACCACCACACCACCGGCGCCAGATAATCTCGTAGGTGGCTCTGCCTACTCAGATACTTCTTATAATGATGGTGCTGCAGGTCAACAATTCGGGCAAACAGGTTTGCCGTCTGGTAATGCTGCCGTACCTCGTATAACCCTCAATTTTGGTGCAGTACCCACTATCGGTATTAGAGATATAAATGCTGCAAGCGCAATATTTGGTAAAGCATATCCAAACCCTGCAAACACAACATTGAACATTCCTTTTACTCTTGCCAGAGACGGCGAGTTCAGAGTGACCTTGGCAAATATTGTAGGTCACGTGGTAGCTGCTCAATCTATGCAGGCAACCGGTGGACAGCAGGCCAAAGCAAGTTTTGATACCAGAAACCTTTCAACTGGTATGTATATATACACAGTGTCGGCTGATGGAAAACAAACTACAGGAAAAATAACAATTACTCATTAATTTGTTTAAGTAAAATGTGAAAAGGGCGATGTTTTTCATCGCCCTTTTTTCTTTTTCAAAACAATATTCTATTATTGCACACGCTTGCCACAAAATTGTGGTGATTAATTGATATTAAGGAATGGCAAAAAATTTGTTGATAGTGGAGTCTCCGGCTAAAGCCAAGACCATTGAAAAAATACTCGGAAGTGATTTTGAAGTGAAGTCATGCTACGGCCACATACGCGACCTGGAGAAGGAAGATATGGGCATTGATATCAAGAACGGTTACAAACCAAAATATATAGTTCAGGATGATAAACAAAAAGTAGTAAAGGAATTAAAGGCACTGGCAAAGAAATCGGAAGATGTATGGCTCGCAACCGATGAGGACCGGGAGGGGGAGGCTATATCATGGCATTTGTGCGAGGTTCTCGGGTTAGACCCTTATACCACCAAGCGCATTGTCTTTCACGAAATCACCAAACCGGCAATACAAAAGGCGGTAAAAAATCCGCGTTTTGTAAACATGGATCTGGTAAATGCACAGCAGGCTCGCCGCATACTGGACCGCATAGTGGGTTTTGAGTTGTCGCCGGTACTGTGGCGCAAAATGAGTATGCGCAACAACCTGTCTGCTGGTCGGGTGCAGTCTGTAGCGGTAAGGCTCATCGTAGAGCGCGAGCGCGAGATCAACCATTTTCAGGTATCCAGCAGTTTTAAAATAGAAGCATTTTTCAGTGCAGACGATATCAATAAAAAGAAAGTAATTTTTAAAGCAGAAGGCCCTGATAAAATCAAGGATGCTTCCGGCGCTAACTCTTTTCTTGAAAAATGTGTTGGTGCTAGCTATACCGTAAAAGATGTACAGGTTAAACCGGCTAAGAAATCCCCTTCTGCACCATTTACCACATCTACGCTACAGCAGGAGGCAAGCCGCAAGCTGGGATACTCCGTGTCCAAAACAATGCTGCTGGCTCAGAAGCTTTACGAAAACGGGCATATCACTTATATGCGTACCGACTCTGTGAACCTGTCTGATACAGCACTTGAAAGTGCCCGTGATGCTATTTTCAACCAATATGGTGAAAAGTATCATCAGCAAAGAGTATTTAAAAACAAAAACGAATCTGCTCAGGAGGCCCACGAAGCCATTCGCCCTACTGATATGAATATTGTAACAGCAGGCGATGCCGATACCACACGCCTCTATGAACTGATATGGAAACGCACCATGGCAAGCCAGATGGCGGACGCACAACTGGAGCGTACCATTGCTAAAATAGGAATATCAACTCAACCCGATGTACCACTGACAGCAACCGGTGAGGTAATGCGGTTTGATGGCTTCCTGAAGGTATATACCGAAGGGCGTGATGAGGAAGATGGTGAAGATGAAAACGAAGGCATGTTACCACCGCTTGTAGCGGGTCAGCAGCCCGGGCTGCAGCGTATGCAGGGTACACAGCGTTTCTCCAGACCCTCGCCCAGGTATACAGAGGCGTCACTGGTTAAAAAACTGGAAGAGCTGGGTATAGGTCGCCCGTCTACTTACGCACCCACTATCAGCACGGTACAGGCAAGAGGCTATGTAGAGAAGCGCGATAAGGACGGTGTGAGAAGAGAGTATACTGTACTTACCCTTCAGTCCGATAAGATATCCTCTGTTACAGATGGAGAAAACACGGGTGCTGAAAAGAATAAATTATTTCCTACAGACCTCGGTATGGTTGTTACAGACTTCCTGCGCGAGCATTTCAGCAAGGTCATGGATTATGACTTCACTGCACGCATAGAGGCAGAGTTTGACCAGATAGCAGAGGGTAAGCAGGTGTGGAATAAAATGATTGACGATTTCTATCACCCCTTCCACGAAAGTGTGGAACATACTATAGAGAATGCCGACAGAGCAAAGGGTGAAAGGGAGCTGGGTATAGATCCTGCAAGCGGCAAGCCCGTGGTAGCAAGGTTGGGTCGTTATGGCCCTATGGTGCAGATAGGCGTATCAGGAGTGGCAGGTGTTGCCGAGGAAGAAGAAAAACCTCGCTTTGCAAAGCTACGCACCAATCAGAGCATAGAAACAATCACACTCGATGAGGCAATGGAGCTGTTCAGACTGCCGCGCAATCTGGGTGTTTTCGAAGGGGAAGATGTTACTGTAAATATTGGCAGGTTTGGGCCTTATGCTCAGCATGCATCCCTTTTTTACTCCCTCAAGAAAGAAATGGACCCATATACCGTGGGGCTCGAGGAGATAGCGCCGCTGATAGAGGACAAACGTAAAGCAAAAGCTGAGAGTGAGATAAAAGTGTTTGAAAAAGAAAAAATCAGGATACTGAAAGGGCCTTATGGTCCTTACATCAAACAAGGCTTGCGCAACTACAAGATACCAAAGGAAAAAGCAGAGAAACCCGAGTTGATAACTATCGAAGAAATAAAAGCGATAATAGAGGAAGCCAAAGCTAACCCTCCTAAAAAAGTGCCGAAAAGAAAAAAGTAAAAACTGAATTTGCACTTTTGTCGTAACTTAGTGATGAACGAACCGGACTATAATGTTGCCAGATAAAGAAATAAATGTACTGCTGCAACTGATAGATGACCCTGATGTAGAAGTCTATGATACTGTAGCTGCCAGACTCATTGGTTTTGGCAAAGAAATTATACCCCGGCTCGAAAGTATCTGGGGTGCCACACCGGACCAGGTGGTGCAAGAGCGATTGGAGATACTCATTCACAGGGTATACTTCAATGATTTGCAGCAGGAGTTGATGGAGTGGAACAGATCTAAACACCCCGAATTGTTGCGGGGGGCTATACTGATAGCCAAATATAGATTCCCGGACCTCAATGTCCCTGCATTACTCACTCAGTTCGACCGTATTCGGAAAAATATATGGCTGGAGCTCAATAACTACCTTACGCCACTGGAGCAGGTAAATGTGCTCAACAGTATTCTATACAATTATTACAAGTTACAGGGACACGAACTCACCGAGAGGAACCCCGCTCATTTTTTTATAAATCAGGTATTAGATAGCAAGCAAGGCAACAGTTATTCTATAGGTATCATCTATCTGGCTGTATGCGAGATGCTGGACATACCTGTTTTTGCAGTAGATGTTCCCCGGCAGTTTATATTTGCATACATAGACACACTACATAGTTTTTTCAGTCACGACCCCGATGGCGTGCAGCAGATACAGTTTTATATAGACCCTATCAGCGGCATGGCATACACCCAAAATGATTTGGAAGTTTACCTGCGCAAAATAAATGCTACAGACCGTGGCTCTAACTTCAAACCACTCAGCACACGCCGCATTATTTATCAGATGCTCGAGGAGTTAAGCCTCTGCTACCGGTATAAACAGGATGATGCTCAGGCGGATGATTTGCAGCAACTAATGAAGATTATAGATATTGGTATTGACTAGTAATAAATGAACACAGTTCATTATTCTTTTAAAAAGTGCGGTTCTTTTTCTGTTTGAATTTGAAACACAGCAGTCAAATATTCACTGCTAAGTCAATCTCTGAAATTAATGCAGGAGCTATTTGATGATTTTTCAAAATTTATTACTCTGTCGCCTCAGTCAAAGGCCGCATTGGCAGAACTGTGTACGGATGAACACGTGGGTAAGAATGAAATTCTTCAGCCCTTTGGGCATACGTGCAAAACGATATACTTTCTCAAATCAGGTATAGCCCGTATTTTTTATTACAAAGATGGTATAGATATCACCGAATACTTTGCTTTCAAAGGAAATATTATAGCTAGAGTCGAAAGTTTGTTTACAGGTAGACCTTCTCAGAAAGCTATTCAAATTCTTGAAGAAGCCGACATAATAGCTATTAATGCCACAAAGCTTTTCAAGCTATACGATACCTACCCTCAAATAGAGAGGTTGTTCCGATTAATATTCGAATCGGCATACGTGGATACCATCAACCGCATAGAAAGTATTCAATTTCATACCGCAGAAG